>DAHVYL010000037.1 GCA_027327685.1 Candidatus Woesebacteria bacterium | reverse complement strand
CCACCGAAATTTTAGCATCAATCTTGAGTAGGGTTGGGAGAGTAACCTGGTCGGCAGAGGGGGTAGATCCTGTATACAACATTCCCAACACAATTTTAAAAACAATGCCCGGCACAAAGTTTCTGATTCTTGAGATGTCTGTTGAATATCTGGATGAGATGGATTATTACCTTTGGCTGGCCAAGCCGGACCTGGGTATCGTAACCAATATAGCCGTAACCCATACGGAATATCTAAAAAACAAGGAAGGAGTGGCTCATGAAAAAGGAAAAATGATTAATATTTTAGGAAAAGGCGGCATGGCAATATTGAATGGTGATGACGAGACAGTTCGTTCTTTAGGCAAAGATACTCAAGCTAAAATTGTTTATTTTGGTGAAAAATCAAACATCTCGGCATCAAACATAAGAATGAATGAAGACATGAGTACAGATTTTACTCTGAGAATTGGTTCGAATACAGAAAGTGTTCATATGACTGTTATGGGTAAGCAGTTTGTCTATAATGCACTGGCTGCCGCGGCTGCCGCCAACGCACTCAGAGTAAGTGTTGGGCATATTGTCAAAGGAATAGAGCTTTTTAAATGTCCTAAGCACCGTCTTAATATTCTAAAGAGTAAATCTAACGGGATAATTTTTGACGATACTTACAATAGCAATCCCAAGGCTGCCAATGAATCCCTGGATACTTTTGGGGCAGTTGCCAAAGGAAAAATAAAAGTAGCCGTAATAGGGGACATGCTTGAACTGGGGAAGTTTGAAGAAGAGGCTCATAGGGAACTTGGCAAAAAAGCCGGTAATGCGGGTTTTTCCTATATTGTAGGAGTGGGGGATGCCGCCAGGTTTATTGTTGAGGAAGCGTCTTTAAAAGTGGGGAGTGAAAATTGTTTTTTGGTAAGGGATTATATTGAGGCCTTGGAAATAATCAAACCCATCTTGGGTGAGGGTACGGCTCTTTTTGTGAAGGGTTCCAGATCAATCCGTCTTGATAGGTTGGTAGAAGCTCTAATTGCCTCGTAACCGGCGCAAGGTTATAATCTAATAGACAGTATGACAAACTACTTAACTCTGAGTTTGGGGCTTGTGATGTTTTCTTTCCTGGTCTGCTTGATACTTCTCATCCCTGTTATAAATCTGTTTTCTAAACTACACTTGACCAGAAAAAAGGAAGCACCCAAAAGCGGCAAAATACCTCTTTTTGACCAACTTCACGATATTAAAGCAGGAACTCCCGTGGGAGGAGGAATTTTGATAATTGCTTTGGTCACTCTTGCTTTTGCTGTTTCTTTTCCCCTGGCTTCATTTTTAGGACTTTATGTTAAAAGTGCTTTTCCGCTTAGGGCCGAACTTTTTGCCATTTTTTTTGCTTTTATCTCTTTTGGACTCTTGGGACTTTCGGATGATCTTTTAAAGGTCTTTGCAAAACCTACAAAAGGTGTTTTGGGATTATGGTTTGGGCTTAGACGCAGACAGAAGTTTATCCTGCAATGGATTTTGGGTTTCTTTTTGGGATTTTTCATATACAAATATTTAGGTGTACATATTATTAATATTCCCGGGTTCCATATTGTTTGGGATTTGGGACCTTGGTATATCCCGTTTTCTGCCTTTGTGATAGTTGCCTTTTCGAATGCGTTTAACGTGACTGATGGACTGGACGGCCTTTCTACCGGGCTTTTGATAATTTGTTTGGCGGTTTTCGGTGTGTTGGCTATAGGGAATTTAGATACTCCTCTTTTGTTTTTCGTTTCACTTTGGGTAGGAGCGCTTTTTGCTTTTTTGTACTTCAATGTCTGGCCGGCAAGAATCTTTTTGGGAGATGCGGGAGCCTTATCCTTCGGGGCAATGCTTGCCGTGATAGGGCTTATCACTGGAAAAATCTTGGCAGTTGTTGTAGTCGGGGGAATTTTTGTTATTGAGATTGCTTCATCCTTCATTCAAATTTTAGGTTGGAAGTTTTTGAAAAAACCCATTCTGCCTCTGGCCCCGCTTCATCACACATTTTTGGCAAAAGGCTGGAAAGAACCTAAAATTGTAATGCGCGCCTGGATTTTAGGTCTTCTTCTGGCAGTATTTGGACTTTGGCTGGCAACAATGTAGTCTATCTCTAACCCTAAGTGAGAAACCGCAAACCGACACTGTCAAAACAAAACGGATCTTTTGATAAAAAATTGTTTTTCCTGGTTATGGCCCTTGTTGTATTGGGAATAGTTGCGGTGGCGGATGTTTCCGCACCCCAATCTTTGGATAACTACGGCAATAAGTTTTATTTACTGAAAGAGCAGGCTATCTCGGCGGTGATAGGAATTACTTTGTTTTTTGTTATCTCAAGAATCAAATACACATTTTGGGGAAAATTGGCAACTCCTTTGTTTTTTATTTCTTTGGGGTTTCTTGTTCTGGTTTTGGTGCAGCAGTTCGGAATTTCCGCCCTCGGGGCCAGACGCTGGATTAGCTTTGGGCCTATTAATTTTCAACCGTCCGAGCTTATTAAATTTACAATCGGCATTTATTTTGCCAAATTGGCCGCCGGCAAAAAGCCCCCCCTGGCCTACCTTATTCCGCTAGGTCTTGTGGCTGGTCTCATTATGTTGCAGCCGGATTTGGGAACGACTCTGATTATCCTTGTTATCGGTTTTTCTCAGATCTTTGTGGCCGACGTTAATTTGTTCTATGTTGCGGGCTCCGTTGGGGTAGGGATAGCCGCCACAACTCTTTTGATACTTTTCTCCCCCTATAGAAAAGCAAGACTTTTAACCTTTCTCGAAAGCACGGGAGATCCCTTGGGAAGCTCATATCACATCAGACAGATTCTTTTGGCACTGGGGTCGGGAGGAATATTCGGAGTCGGTTTTGGAGCCTCCCGCCAAAAATATTTATTTTTACCCGAAGCTTCGACAGACTCAATTTTTGCCGTAATTGCGGAAGAACTGGGACTTATCGGAGCCTTGGCAGTTATTTTTCTGTTTGTATTTTTTGTTTTTAGGGGGCTTAGAATTGCCAAAAATGCACCGGATAGGTTCTCATCCGTTCTCGCGGTAGGGATTTCTGCCTGGGTCGGGGGGCAGGCGTTTTTAAATATCGCCTCCATGGTTTCTTTGGTGCCTTTAACAGGAATCCCTCTGCCTTTCATCTCCTATGGCGGAAGCAGTTTAGTGATGATACTTTCCGCTTGCGGTATACTACTAAATATATCGAAATTTACAAAATATGAACAAAAACAAAAATAAACTGGTACTTACGGGTGGACATGCCGCGACAACTGCCGTAGCGGTTGTTGAAGAAATAAAAGCACAGGGCAGGGACTGGAAGCTTTATTGGATAGGGGTTAAAAATGCAATAGAAGGGAAAAAAATCGTAACTCTGGAGTCGGAAGTTTTGCCGCGTTTAGGTGTATCTTTTTTACCCCTGACTACAGGTAGAATTCAGAGAAGGTTTACGCTTTGGACAATTCCGTCCATTTTGAAAATTCCGATCGGTTTTTTGGAGTCTTTATACTATCTGCTTAAGATTAAACCAAAGGCGGTTTTATCTTTTGGAGGGTTTGCTTCTTTTCCTGTTGTTTTTAACGCCAAGCTTTTAAGGATTCCGGTCATTATTCACGAACAAACATCGGCGGCGGGTAGGGCTAACCTTGCCTCGGCCGGATTTGCTACAAAGATAGCGCTGGCCAGAAGCGAAAGTAAAAAATATTTTAAAGGTTTTGACTTTGTGGTTACGGGCAATCCCGTAATGAAAAGAATAAGACGCATCACTCCTCTCGGAAAGCCCAAAGATCCTCCGGTTGTTTTTATTACGGGAGGATCTCGGGGTTCGCAGAGCATCAACTTGGCGGTCGAAGAAATTTTGAGATCTCTTTTGACAAAATACAAAGTTATTCACCAAACTGGGGGTCTTGATTACCTAAAGTTTTCTGCCATAAAGCAAAAACTTCCTCAAGCGCTACGCAACAATTATGAGGTTTTTGTAAGGGTCAATCCGTTGGAAATCGACAGCGTCTATTCACGCTCGTCAATTATTATCAGCAGGGCCGGAGCCAACACGGTTTCCGAGATAATGGTCGTGGGCCGTCCCGCAATTTTAATTCCCCTACCCATCAGCTATCTGGACGAACAAACCAAAAATGCCCAAATTGCCAAAGATTTGGGAGTTGCTAGAGTTATCCCGCAGGGAAAACTGACACCAAAAAAACTTATGGAGGCCATTGAAGATGTGGTTTCGGATATGCCCGAGATCTTAAAAAGAATTAAAGGCAAAGAAAGTCCCGACATTGAAGCAGCTAAAAAGATTGTTGATTTAATCGGAAGTTTCATGAAGTGAAAAAAATTCTTTTACCGGCCATTTTTTTAATTTTGCTTTCGGCAATACTTCTTCCCAGGTTTTTCATAAAGGTCAGAATAGACTGCAGAACCCAGTACGGAGGTTGTCCCGAAGAGATTGCCAGTCAAATAATTCCCTTGGAAGGTAAAAGCATGTTTTATGCAGGCAGGGAGCTTAATAAAAAATTAAAGTCGAGTTTTATCGTTTCGGCCTTCTCCGTCCAGTTTAAGCTTCCCAATGTTTTAAGAGTTGATTTGATAATCAAAAAACCCGTTTTTGCTCTCAGAAATATCTCGGCCGGAACTCTGGTTCTGGTTGATAAGGAAGGAATAGTTCTTGCTCTTTCCGAGGAAACAACACTTCCCGAGGTATCTGTAAAAATAGATCTACCGGAGCCGGGGGAAAGAGTTACCGATACCCATCTTTTGGCGCTTAGACTTACTGAGGGTATATACAAAATGTATCAAACCAGAACGTCTACTATCGAAGGGGATACTTTGCTTGTTGAATTACCGGGGCCAATCAGAGTAATATTTCCTTTAGTAGGTGCCGATAGAGAAATGTTATTGGGTTCTCTGAGGCTTATCTATTCTGGTATCCAAAGTGGAGAAGGAGATGTTTTGTATTCGCAGATCGACTTGCGTTATAAAAATCCTGTATTAAGATAACAAAGATGATTAAACCAAGAATTGTTGCGGCCATAGATATGGGTTCAAGTAAAATTGCAACCCTTATAAGTCAGGTGGTTGCCGATCCTATGACCGGGGAAACCTCGGTAAATATAGTGGGTGCTTCACAAGTAGAGTCGAAGGGTATCAAAAAAGGCCAAATTGTGGACATTGACGATGCGGTTGAGACGACAATCACATCGGTTGAGGCGGCTGAACGCATGGCGGGATATAACCTCGATGCGGCCTACCTGGCCATGGGAGGAGCTCACATTCATTCACAAAATTCACACGGGGTTGTTGCGGTATCTGATCCAAACGGGGAAATTACCGAGAATGATGTGGATAGGGCCGTTGAGGCGGCTTCTGCAATTTCCCTACCGGTTTCGCGCGAGGTGATTTTTGTGGTGCCCAGGGAATTCATAGTTGATGGAGAAGCCGGTGTTCGGGATGCTGTAGGCATGAGTGGGGTAAGACTTGAGGTGGACACACACATTGTTTCGGCGGCTTCCTCGGCTCTTAAAAATACCACAAAAGCTGTAAACGAAGTTGGGATTAAGATAGAAGAAATGGTTTTTTCGGGTTTAGCCTCGGCAGAAGCCGTACTGACACCCACGGAAAAAGAACTGGGATGTGTACTGGTTGATATCGGAGGAGGGACTACATCGATAGCGGCCTATATTGATGGTGCAATTGCCTATTCCGGAGTTATTCCCATTGGTGCAAAAAATGTAACCAACGATTTGGCAATAGGCCTTAGGGTCTCTTTGGAAACAGCGGAAAAAATTAAAATCGCCCTTTCCAAGAAAAAGATCCAGGAGGAAAGCGATGAACTGGACTTAGCGGGCTTAAATATCACCGAAATCAAAAAGATCTCCAAAAAAACATTGATAGAAGGAATCATTAGACCGCGCTTGAATGAAATTTTTTCAATGGTAAAAATAGAACTTGAAAGAGAGGGAATTGCCAACAGAATTCCTTCAGGGGCAATTATTACCGGAGGCGGAGCAGAAACCGCCGGGGTAATTGATTCTGCGAAGCGTGTTCTTTCCCTTCCCGTAAGAGTGGGACTTCCCAAGGGAATCGGCGGACTTATCGACGATGTCATCACCCCATCTTTTTCGACATGTGTGGGACTTTTACTTTATGGGGCAAAAACGCTTCCCACGGAGAACTTGACAAGTTTCTCAAAAAAGGTAAAACTACCCTCATCTGGAGTGTTTGGTAAATTGATAGACAGTATTAAAAATCTTTTACCCTAGTAGCTCATGTGCGCTTGTGTTTTTCTTCTGCCCAGGTTACAATTCTGCCACGTATAGTTTGGACTAAAAATTATAAATTTATGGCACTCGTTAAACCGGACTCTGCAAGAATAGCAAAAATAAAAGTAATCGGCGTTGGTGGAGGTGGTGGAAATGCAATTTCCTCGATGATTGAAACGGGAATTGTCAACGGAGTTGAGTTTGTTGCCATAAATACCGATGCCCAAGTTCTTCTTAACAACAAGGCCCCGACCAAACTTCAGATTGGCGAGAAATTAACTAAAGGTTTAGGAGTTGGCGGAAATCCTGAAAATGTTGGAAATTGTACTCAACAGTTATTTAATCTTGACGATTCAGAAGATTATATAAGTAAACTATTAAATATTTGTAAAAACAAAAAAAAG
>DAHVYL010000036.1 GCA_027327685.1 Candidatus Woesebacteria bacterium | reverse complement strand
TACGATTCAATGGATAAGCTTAACATCATCCGCCCGGACGTAATTTGCAAGGCAACGGAACACATAAATGATCAGATTGACCTTATTAAAAAAATTCTTGATAACAGCTACGGCTACGATACCCCCGAGGCGGTCTATTTTGATGTTGCCAAATTTGAAGATTACGGCAAGGCTTTCGGACAAAAACTTGAGGATAAAAAAACCGCTGCTCGAAGTGAAGTCCAGACGGGGGAACATAAGAAAAACCCGGCCGATTTTGCCCTGTGGTTCAAAAAAGTCGGGAGGTTTGCAAATCATTTAATGCATTGGAACTCTCCCTGGGGCGAGGGCTTCCCTGGCTGGCATATTGAGTGTTCCGCCATGAGCATGAAATATTTGGGAGAACGATTTGATATTCATACGGGAGGCGAAGACCATTTATCGATTCACCACCCCAACGAGATTGCCCAGAGTGAAGCGGGAACAGGCAAAAAGCCGTTTGTCAAATATTGGATGCATACGGCTTTTTTGATGGTAGACGGAACCAAAATGAGTAAAAGCCTGGGAAATTTTTACACGATTGACGACGTCACCGCTAAAGGTTTTGATCCTTTGGCTCTGAGATATCTTTATCTGGGTGCGCATTATCGGGATCCTTTAAATTTTACCTGGGATTCATTGCAGGCCGCACAGAATGCTTTGGATAAACTGAAAAACCAGATCTCTCAACTTAGGCAGGAATCGGCCGGACAGGAGGCAAGGACTGCTCTTTCGGAGGAGAAAGAGGAAAAAATTGATCAGTTTAGAAATGAATTTACCCGGGCGGTTAATGATGATTTGAATACGGCAAAAGCATTGGCTATCCTTTGGTCAATGTTGGGGAGCAATATTTCCTCGGGCGACAAGTACGATCTGGCTATAGGCTTTGACGAAATTTTGGGATTGAAACTTTCGGAAGCGTTAGCGGCTGATATTCAAATTCCGGATGAAATCAAGACATTGATTTCACAAAGACAAAAACTCAGAAATGAGGGAATGTTTGAAGAGGCGGATAAAATACGCGACCGAATTAGGGCTGCCGGTTTTGATGTGGGGGATAAACCGCTGAAGTAGATTTTTAATCGGATTATGAAAATAAGTGCTGTCATATTTGATCTGAACGGAACAATTCTTGAAGACGAGGACGAGTATGGAAAAGCATTCAACAGAGTTTTGAAAAGCCTGGGAGTTTCCTCCAAGACCGATTATCCCCACGAAAAAGGAATCGGAGTTAAAGAAAATTGGCTGAGGCTCCTTGAAAAATACAAAATTAAAACAGATAAAACTCCGGAAATGCTGACAAAAGAAACTCAGGAGGCCTATCTTACGGAAATTGACGAAGTTACGGTCAGGCCCGGCTTTGAAGATTTTGTCGAAAAGCTTAAAGATAGCGGAATTGAAGTTGCCCTGGCAACTTCAAATACCTGGGAACATGTGGATAGAGTCTTGGATACGGTTAATTTACAGGGCGTGTTTGATGCCGTAACAACCTCCGATGAGGTAATCTACAATAAACCCGACCCCGGTATTTTTACGATTACGGCCGATAAGTTGGGAACCGAAAGGTATGAATGTTTGGTTATAGAAGATTCGGCTTCGGGCATTGAGGCCGCGAAACGCGCCGGAATGAAGGTTATTGCTATTTCCTCGGAAGACGACCCGAAGGCAGTGTCAAAGGCGGACTTGATAGTTGACGGCTTTTCCGAGATAACGGCACAAGTCATAGACCAACTGTGAGATAATGAATTATTATTAATTATGAAAGAAGAAAACCAACCGAATTTTAATGTTGTTACAACCACAAAATCGGATAAAGGCATTAAGCGCGGATTGATAATCGGAGCTTTAATTGTTTTATTTTTGGCTATAAGCATTCCTGCCGGGGTTTACCTTGTCAAACAGCAGCAGGATATCAGGGAAAAAGCGGAAGCAGCCCTGGTTTGTCCTGCGGCCGAGGCCTGTCCGGTTGCAGGAGAACCCACGCTTCTCAGGAGTTGTTATTCGGTAGGAAGCGGGGCAGTGCCCCGAGACGTCAGTTGTTCTGCAATAGCAAATGTGGGAACGGTAGCTACCTGCGGTGTATCCAAATACTGCTGTCCTTCGCTTGGAGCGTCCTGGACTACGGACTTGACGCTCTGCTCGGCGGCAAGCCCGACTCCGACTGCTACCGCTACAGCAACGCCTCTGGCAACAGCAAGCGCGACACCAAGTCTGAGTCCGACCTCAACGGCCTCGGGAACGCCCAGAGCTACGGGAACCGCAAGCGCATCGGCTAGCCCGACTGCGGTACCTATTCCGGTTAGCGGAACGGACTGGCCAACATGGGTGGGGGCAGGTATCGGAATTTTGGTAATAGTCGGTTCGATACTCCTGGTGCTTTAATGAAGTTTGATTTTCCTAATTGAGAATTTATTCGGAGTTTTAGCAACAATTCCTATATGGTCGATTAACGGAAAATGGCTTTTGATTTCAGCTTGGAACTTTTCTGCAAGATTGGCGGTATAGGAGCCGAAACCCGCATTTTCGGAGTGTTTACAAAGCCTGTCCTCCCACTCGTGGATGATGTTAAGAATTTTTTCTCCGATTTCGTTAAACTCTTCCTGGTTTTTATCCTGATCAATGGAGTATTCGAAATGCGCTCTGGTGAATTTATCAAAAATCTCTTTATTTTCCGAAACCATTTTTTCGTAATATTCCTTGTATTTGGTCATGCAGAAATTCTGTCTGAAAACAATGGAAAAATCAACTCTTGATTTTTGAAAAGCCCCTTTAGATTTCCGGTGCTTCCAGAATGGAGATATTTAATCTTCGGACAACTTCATGCCCAAATTCTTCAATTAAGGCACATCTTACTTTAAGCAGTTTCGGATCTTCGGGAGGGACGTCTTCATCATCCGTTTTTCGATGGGTAATGAGAAATTGGATATCCTTCGACTCATTCTCGTCGATTTTACCCCTGGAAATTAGGGGAGGTAAAAGCAGTCTGGTATATATTTTGGTTTCCGTTTGTTTTTGGTCAAATCCTGGTATGTGGGCAATCCTGTCAAAATTTTCCACCAGAAAATGACTGAATCCGGAAGAACCCCAGTCGTAGTCTTTTTTATCGGGGAGTAGTCCAATCTCTATATTCATGAGCCCATTCTACCACACCTGTAAAGACGGGTATTGAAGTTGAGAGAATAGGATTTTATAATTCATGCTAGAATAGAATATGGGAGAAAAGTATTTTGACTGGATTAAGATCCTGGCAGGATTTGGAATTTTTCTAGCACTTTTTCTTCTTTGGGAACAACTTTTCCGCCCCAGTTTCCAGCCGTGCAACATAAACGCAACCGTAAACTGTGATGCCGTAATTTCGGGTGTTGTTGCTAAAACATTGGGCATTCCAACACCTTTAATCGGTCTTGTCGGCTACATAGTAATCTTGATCGGGGCTTTTAAGAAAAATGCCAAGTTGATTTTGGCCATGGCTGCTTTTGGGCTGTCGTTTTGTTTATACATTGCCTATAGGGAGCTGTTTGAACTTCGGGTGGTTTGTCCGGTCTGCATCCTCTGCCAGATCGATATGATAACGGTTTTTATCCTGGGCATTCTTCTCAACCGTAGAACTTCCAAGAAAGATCCTATAGCTTGACAATTGATCCTGTAGTGTTAGAATACCTCCATCTGGGCGTGTGCCTGGATTGTGCGTGAGTTTGCACATTTCAACTTAAAATTTCAAAAGCTTTTTGGTCCTAAAGGAGGACAAGATGAACGATCGTTTAAATGAAAGGGAAGCTAGGGTAAGGCGTAAGATAGGCAGGGGCGCAAAACTGACCATCGTGGTGCTAATTGCGGTTGCCTTCGTGGTACTTTTTGTTTTGGTTCTTCCGATCGAGGCAAACGGTACGGATTGCGAAGCGCCTGAAGGCTACAGCTTAGTGAACGACAGAATGGCGTACGATCTTGCCGGTAATCCTGTGTTTGTTGTGCGCGGAGTTATCGCAACAGGCGAGGGAACTGCGGGTGGAAGAGAAATTACCTTACCGCCCTGCGGTTCAAAAGATTTCAGCCTGACAGTAATAAACAACGTGTTTATCATTTTGGATGGTAAACAAGTGTTCCTGGCTGCAGGATCGGTTGGAAGGGATCTTTCAGCAAACCCTACGGCAGCACCTCAGCCCTAGAAGAAACATCTGTTTCAAAAGAACAGATCTTGGTTGAGGATGGCTCAGAATCGATTTGTTCGTTAAGCCTACCAGATAAATTGCAATCCTGGTGTGGCCTAATAGCCAACAAGTCTGCCGAATACGGGCTTGACCCATACTTGGTTTCTGCGGTTATTCTGCAGGAGTCGGGAGGTCAGCCGGAGGTTATTTCGACAAGTGGGGCAGTGGGGCTCATGCAGATAATGCCAAGTGACGGAATTGCGTCAGACTTTATGTGCATCAATGGCCCATGTTTTGCCGACCGACCCTCATCGGAGGAACTTCTGAATCCGGAATTCAATATAGATTACGGAGTCAGAATGCTGTCGGGTTTAATCGGCAAATACGGATCAATTCGCGACGGCCTAATGGCGTACGGACCCTACAATGTTGGGTACTATTATGCCGATAAGGTCATTGCGATTTACGAACAAATTCGTGAATAGTTTTTGAAATAGTTTTTCAAATACCGGAGCTCTAAGCTTCATCTTTTGATTTTTAAAAGATGTCGTTTATCTCCGGTTTTTTGTTGGGAAGGGTTGAATACGGCGAAAAATTTGCTATAGTACGTGCATAAGGAGGAAGTTATGAGTTCTGAACTACCGGGAAATGGTGATAATCGGGACACGGTTCACATGCTGGCTCTTTTCCTGTCCGGAAAAATCAGGAAGGAGGGCATGAGTGAGAATAATCAGATGGTCATGGGTTACTATTTGGGACTGATGGCGGATGATCCTATTTTTGCCAAACGGGTTAATGACGTAAAAGACCAAATGCTTGAAAAAGGAGTGAGAATTCCGCTTTATACTTCGGAAGAACTTCAAAAAGCAAAAAACCACAGGGAACGGAGGAAGGCGCAGGGGGAAAGGTTTTTCCAACCTGGATTTTGGGAAGAAAAGACCTTTCAGGAAGAAATAAAATCCGAATCGAGCATTCTCCAAGACCCCGAAAAAGAGTTGGCCAAATTACACAAGTCTTCTTCCCAGCATTTTAATCAGGATTATGTAAAGATTTTGAGAAAGGAAGTGGGGGATAGAAAAAATGAATTGAGGAATATAATCGGTTTGCCTATTGCCAGAGGCAAAAATCCTCACGTAAATGACGGTTTTTACAAATTTTTGGTCAGAAGGGTTTGTACTTTTGACACATTCAGAATCTTTAACGAGTATGACCGTGCAACCAACGGGGTTTCGCCGGAGTTGAATCTGAAAATCGGTCAGGTGAAGGGCTTGATTGATGAGCTTTTATATCATGGGCTAGGTAGGCGCGAGAGATTTGAAAGATTCAGCCAGTTTAGTGAGGAGTACGAAAGAAAGTGGAATATGAAAGCCGATGAGGGCAACATCTTCACGAGTTCTTAGTTTTGTAGTACACCCCACGGGTTGTACCCAGTTTTTGTATAAAGCCTTCCTTGGCAAGCTTCATTAAGTCATAGCGCAGTGTTCTTTGGTTAACGTTTTTAAATCTTCTTTTGATGCTGTCGAAGTTGATTAATTTCTGATCGTTTATGATCTGCAATATCTCACTCCTTCTGGGTAAAAGTGAATCATAGCTTTCAACCCTCTGTTTTTTAAGCACTAGTTCTTTTGCCTCCATGGCCGCTTCGGCAATCAGTTCGAGCATAAATTCCAGGTAATTTGTGGTATCGCGTTCGGGCTCCTCAAGCATTTTGTAGTAGGTTTCGCGTCTTTTATCTACCTTTTCCTCAAAAGGCAAAATTCCTTTAAATCCGTAATCGTTTTTTGTCAGTATCATCAGAATGAAAAGTCTTCCGACCCTGCCACTGCCGTCTGTAAATGGGTGTATTTTTTCAAAAATAAAATGGGAAAGAAGTGCTCTGACAGGAACCAAAGTCTCTTTGCCGCCATTGGCATATTTCAAAAGCCTTTCAATCAGTTTGGGTATCAGGCCGGGAGGGGGAGCGTGATAGACAACTGTTCCGGCGGTAGTAAAAATACCTTCATGTTTCTTTCTAAACTTTCCCAATTCCTCATATTCAATTCCTTTCATGACGATAGAGTGCAAAGTTAAAATGTCTTTTACGGAAATATCTTTTTTGTTTCCCTCCTGAATCCAGTTTATTGCTTTCAGAATATTATTGATTTCAACCCTCTTTTTGTCTTTGGGGGAAAGCCTTGAATAATCATCCGGGAGGGTGGGATTTCCCTCAATTCTTGCCGAAAAAACAGAGCTTTTCAGGGTTGATTTGCGTCTGATATTTAACTCCACTTCCGGGGGAATTGATATATTTTCAACAACTTCCTTGGCAGCCTCTATTTTAGACAGAAGCTTTGAAATATTTGAAGTCAGGAAATATTTTGGAGGGATTAGCATTGCCTAATACTACCAGAAACTACCAAATGTTGCCAGATATTGCCGAAACAAAAGAAAAATTTCTCGTATAATGGATCAACTGTGTTAAAATAGCCTCATGAGCCTATCAGTAGGGACGGGTATTTCGCTATCCCTACATTTGATTTCTACTTCAAATTTCTAATTCCAAAGCCAAATAAGGGTAGAACAATTACAGAAAGAGA
>DAHVYL010000035.1 GCA_027327685.1 Candidatus Woesebacteria bacterium | reverse complement strand
ATATTTACTGGCAGGATTTTGTTGTCAAGAAAACTGGTCATGTTATTCTTTTTGCGGTATTGGCGGTTTTTTCTTACAGAGCCTTGATCGGAGAGGGTATGGATCGTAAAAAGGCTGCTATTTTATCGGCATTGATTGCTTTTGCCTATGGGGCAACGGACGAATTTCACCAGACTTTTACCCAGGGGCGCGAGGCCAGATTCAGGGATATTCTGATTGACGGAGTTGGGGCCGGGGCTGCCATGTTTTTGATTTACAGGTTTTTTTCCAGATTGCCGGAAAAATTGCGTGAAATATTTTTGAAGATTGGTATAAAATAGCAGTATGCCTAAGATTTTGGTTACCGGAGGAGCCGGTTATATAGGAAGCTTCATGGTTCGCGGACTTCGGGCGAAAGGTTTTGAACCTGTGATTTTGGACAATTTATCCCAGGGACACAAGGAAGCCGTAGAGGGCTTCAGACTGGAAAAAATTGATCTGGTAACGGAAAAAGAAAAGCTGGACGGCCTTTTTACTTCGGAAAAATTTGACGGTGTAGTGCATATGGCCAGTTTCATACAAATGGGTGAATCCTACAAAGATCCGGCTAAATATTATTTGAACAATGTTTATGGATTTATGAATCTTTTGGACTCAATGAGGAAAGGAAATGTGGGTAGGATCATCATCTCAAGTAGTGCCGGAGTATATGGAAATCCTGTTAAACTTCCTATTGAAGAAGATGATCCTAAAAATCCCCTTAATCCCTACGGAGAAACAAAATACATACTTGAAAGAATGCTTGAGGATTACAATGCCGCCTATGGAATCAAGTTTATGAGCATCCGCTACTTTAATGCGGCAGGAGCAGCACTTGACGGAAGTATCGGGGAGGATCATCCGGAAGAAAGCCATCTGATCCCGAATATTATTAAAAAGGCTCTGAAAGGGGAGGAGATCGAAATTTTCGGAAACGATTATAATACTCCGGACGGTACAAATATCAGAGATTACATTCATGTACTGGATCTTACGGAGACGCACTTGATAGCAATGCAAAAACTTCTGGATGGAGGGGAAAGCGGTGTCTACAATGCCGGAATGGGCCGGGGATATTCAAATAAAGAAGTTTTGGAGGCAGTCAGGGTGGTTACCGGAGCCGATTTGAAAATAAAATATAGCCCGAGGCGCCCGGGGGATGCCGATGCACTTTTTGCATCCGTTGAAAAAATTAAAAAAGACTTTAACTGGACGCCAAAATACGGCCTGAAAGAAATTGTCGAAACTGCATTTGCCTGGCACAGAAACCACCCTTCGGGATATGCTAATATGGATTTATGAGGTTTTTCCATGTTTTGAGACATTTCCTTCTTCCGCATGAGAGCAATAATCAAAAAGCTAAAGTTTTACATCCCGGAAGCCTTTTTATCATTACTGTCGGGCTTATCGGTTTTCAGTTAATTCTTGGCCTTGCCGGCAGATCTTTTCCCCGAGTTCTGGGATATGCTGCCAATATTTCACCCGAGGAGGTAATCAGACTTACGAACGCAAGAAGGGCCGAAAGCGGACTTGCTCCCTTATCCCAAAGCTCAACACTGTCCCAGGCTGCTCTTGCTAAAGGAAATGATATGCTTGCAAAAGGCTACTGGGCGCATTTTGCGCCAGACGGTACCTCTCCCTGGAACTTTTTTTTGAATTTCGGATATAAATATAAATATGCCGGTGAGAATCTGGCCAGGGATTTTGCGGATGCGTCAACCGCGGTCAGTGCTTGGATGAATTCTCCCACGCACAGGGAAAATATATTAAATCCGAATTACCGGGACATCGGTATAGGTGTTGTTGAAGGAAATCTCCTGGGTGCCGATACCACTATAATAGTTCAGTTTTTCGGGTCTCCCCTTCAGGAGAGTGCTACTGCAAATATTCCGGAAGCCAGGGCTAAAGAAGCAGCTTTCCCCATCTCTTCGGCAACACCGAGACCTACTTCCACACCAACTCCCACTCCTACCCCAACCCTCACCCCCATCCCGACTCCACAGCAAATTGAAGAAGTTGGCTCATCGGTAACTTTTGTTTCGCCTTTCTCGTCAACCAAGGGAGTCTCCCTTCTTGTGACGGGGATTCTTTTGATGGTTTTATCTATTGATTTTATAGTTGTGAAGCGGAATAAAATTGTGAGAAGCGGGGGCAAAACCCTTGCCCACATAGCTTTCCTTGGAATGATTTTGGCAGTTATACTAATATTGAAAGCAGGGCAAATAATATAAACGGGCAAAATGAAACACTTTCTTAGGCATTTATCACACTATATGGTTCTTTTTGGAATACTTCTGGCCGGTTTTGCCGGTTTGGTGCTTTTTTCCTATGACAAAGCTTTCCAGGTAGCCGTTGCCTTGGCTTTGGTCCTTTCCTATGCCTCTTGGGGAGTTACACACCACTATCTTGACGGAGACCTGCGGTTTGAAACCGTGGTAGAGTATCTTGTTGTGGGGGTTTTGGGGTTTGTAATAATATTTTCGTTGATAATCCGGACATGAATTTGACAGGTTAAACATGGTATACTTCTCTCAATTGATATGAAAAGCGTCAGAAAAGCAGTAATACCTGCGGCCGGATTTGGTACTCGATTTTTGCCCCAAACCAAAGCAATGCCCAAAGAAATGCTTCCGATTGTCGATAAACCCGTTATCCAATATGTTGTCGAGGAGCTGGTTGACGCCGGGATAAAAGATATCATTATTGTTACAGGCTACCACAAGCGTACAATTGAGGATCATTTTGATTTCCCCAACCTTGACCTTATCGAAAACTTGAAGATGGGTGGAGAGAAGAAAAGACCCCTTTTGGAGGAGGTAGGAAAAATTGCCAACATGGCCAACTTTGTCTATGTCAGGCAGAAAGGTCCATACGGCAACGGGACCCCTCTTTTAAATGTCAGACATTTGGTCGGGGATGAACCGTTTATTTATGCCTGGAGCGATGATTTTATTCAGGCAACTCCGTCGCGTTTTAAGCAGTTGATTGATGTCTATGAGAAGTACGGGGGGAGTGTCCTGGGAGGAATCAGGGCTACAAAAGACGAGGACTATGAACGCTACGGTTTTGCCGGAGGGACCCAGGTTGAGGACGGGGTTATCAAGGCAAATGTGGTTATTGAAAAGCCCGGAAAAGGAAATGCACCGTCCAATCTGGCTACGGTTTCCGGATTTTTATTCACACCCGACATTTTTAAATATCTGGACCAAGCCTATTCAAATTTGAAAGATGGGGATGAGCTTTACTACAATGATGCTTTAAAGCTGATGCTTGAAGACGGAAAAGATGTCTACGCTGCCGAAATCAAAAACGGAAAATATTACGATACGGGCAACAAACTTGAATATCTTAAAACCGTTGTGGAGTTTGCACTCAAGCATCCGGACATGAACGGAAAATTCAGGGAGTACCTCAAATCCCTTGATTTATAGGTAAGTCAGGAGACTTCTTTGGTAAAAAATCCGGATAGCCCTTTTTCTGTTGCAGACGGGCATGCTTGAACTTATAATAGCTTACATGGGTTACGATCCGGAAAAATATAAAGACCTTTTTCCATTGGGTCTTTTTGAGTTTAAAGACAAACCGATTGCCACCTGGTTTGATTCCCACAGGCTTTTTGCCTTGAATGCGGTTCCTCAAGAAAAGTACGAAAAGTTTTTATCCCCGGGTTTCAAGGTTGAAAAGGGACACATCAAGCAGGGTGAGGGATTTTCAAATTTCATGATTTTTGAGATAGATCTCGGGAAACGTGCCCTGGATATCGAGTTTTTCAAAGACAAGATGTACTACCCTCTCGAAGCTTTTGAGAAGCTTGAGAGTGCCAAACTGGTAACTAATGCGGGATACTTTTATCTTACCGACGATGAAAAGGCAGATCCTGTTGCACCCCCAAAAGTCAGGACCGGAAATTTGGTGATTGAGAATGGGGAACTTATAAATCTGCCCATTCTTGATCGCAGCGCAATCGTTATCCTGAAGGACGGTTCGGTAAATATAAAATTTCTGGAAGGAAGGGGCGAACTTCTTCTGAATGGGGGTAGGTATGCCTGGGTCGGTTCCAAATCAAAAAATAAGGGGGAGCCGGTTACCATTTATAACTCTTCGAATATAGATATTCCTATTGTGAATGATCCTGTCATGGGGCCTTCCAGGGTGGCTAAAAAAACCTATATAAAAGCCGGACCGGGATTTACCCTGGCTGTTTGTAAAAGATCTGACGGTAGATATGTTGTTGGGGAGGTTTTGGGGTCAGAAGTTTTGATAAACGATAAAGATATGGTTATGGAAGTTCCCGAAAGTTTGGGAATAAAAGCGGGAGATACGGCGGAGTTTTTGTCGGTAGACGGTCTTAACCTAAAGGATGTAAAAACGGCCGTTTCCACAGGGCCGATGCTACTCCCCTCCTTTGAGGAAGTAATCGAACAGGTGAAGAAAGAGTTTTCGATTCCCGATATGGCCAATCCCAATAATCCCCATGAAGAAACCAAAAAACTTGCAAGGGGGTGCCTTGTCAAATTAAAAGACGGCAGGATCTGTTCTATCGTCATAGACGGAATTCCCCAGGCGGGAGGCCTTTATCCGGGAGTAACCCTTAAAGAACTTGTCGAGTTTATAAAAGTCCGCTATCCGGATTATGAATCGGCTGTTGCAACCGATCCGTCATCGAGTGTGAAAGCTGTGTTTGATGAAGAAGGCAAGGTTGAGGTTTTTGGTAATCTGCACTATCTTGCCCACAAAAAGGATAAATCCGGCAAGCTTGAGTTTTGGCCGAATGGCAGACTGGGCAGAAAATTTAATTCTGCATTAGTTGTATACTAAATAATATGAAAATCCTTGTAACGGGCGGGGCGGGATTTATCGGCAGCAATTTTATCCGGTATTGGCTGAAAAAATATCCGAATGATGAGATTTTGAATTTGGATAAATTGACCTATGCCGGGCACATTGAATCAACCTCCGATTTTGCCGAAAATCCAAATTATAAATTTATTAAAGGAGACATTTGCGATTCCGGAACGGTTGACTCCGTAGTGGAGGGGGTAGAAACGGTTGTTCATTTTGCGGCGGAAACCCATGTAGACAGATCAATAGTCGGGCCCGGGCCTTTCGTTGTTACCAATGTTATCGGAACCCACATTCTTTTGGAGAGTGCTCTTAGGCATGGAGTAAAAAGGTTTCATCATATTTCAACCGACGAAGTCTTCGGTTCTTTGGAGTTGGATTCCGGGAAAAAGTTCAGTGAAAAAACAATCTATGATCCGAGAAGCGCCTACGCCGCATCAAAGGCATCATCGGATCATTTTGTTCGCGCCTATTTCCAGACTTACGGTTTACCGATAACAATAACCAACTGTTCCAACAATTTCGGCCCCTTCCAGGATCCCGAAAAGTTTATTCCCAGAATGATTACGGATCTTATCGAAGGACGGGATGTTAAAATTTATGGAGACGGGAAAAATGTCCGTGACTGGCTCTATGTTGAGGATCACATAAAGGCAATTGAGGCGGTTTTGACTAAAGGGCAGCCCGGCCAGACTTATTTGGTTGGGGGAATGACTAATGATATTTCAAATTTGGAAGTTGCAAAAATGGTTCTGAAGATTTTTGATAAGGACGAAAGTTCCATTAAGTTTGTAAAAGACAGGCTTGGTCATGACAGAAGATATGCCGTGGATTGGTCAAAAATAGAAAAGGAGCTTGGGTGGAAACCGGAACATGATTTCGATAGTTGGTTGGAAAAGACGGTTTCCTGGTACAGGAAAAACGAATGGTGGTGGAAGCCTTTGAAGAAAGAGTCGGAAAAGCTCTATGCCAAAATGGGCCAATAATATGAATATAGAAGAAACTTCCATAGCCGGTGTTTTGATAATTGAAGGAGTCGCAAGGACTGATGAGCGCGGTTTTTTTTATGAGATTTTCCGCCGGGAGGAACTCAAAAAAATAACAGGGTCGGATTTTAATCCTATTCAATGGAACCACTCAATGAGCGTTCCGGGAGTAATCAGGGCAGTTCATACGGAAGATTGGAATAAACTTGTTTATCCTGTTACGGGGACCTTATATGCTCCGATAGTGGACCTCCGGCCGGAAAGCCCCACTTTCGGAAAGGTGGAATATATAACTATCGATAACAGAGAAGATACTTCCCCTAAAAAGGCTTTGTTTCTTCCCAAGGGAGGAGTCGGTAATTCAATTTGCGTGGTGGGTACGGAGCCTCTTAATTATCTTTATTTGGTGGACGAGTATTGGGACGATGCAAAGGCTCGGGGAATTGCCTGGAATGATCCGGATCTGAATATAAAATGGCCGGTTGATAATCCCATTGTCTCGGAACGGGACAAAAATAATCCTACACTGAGGGAAGCTTTTCCTGAAAAATTCAGATAGCGGCACTAATGTAATGAAAAAAGTACTTGTTATCGGCGGAAGCGGTATGGTTGCATCCAGGTTAATTGATTTGTGGAAAGGAAAATTTGATATTGCCTCAGCCGATGAAAAAACATTGGATATTACAAACCCGGATGCCTTAAGGGTTTATTTCGAAAACAATTTTTTTGATGCGGTTATCAACTTTGCCGCTTTTACGAATGTGGATGCGGCCGAGCTTCAAAAATCTGACCAAACCGGTCTGGTCTGGAGATTAAATGTTGACGGACCGAAATATTTGGCCGATATATGCAAATCTAAAAATATTTTTCTGATTCATATATCAACGGATTTTGTTTTTCCCGGAAATACCCAAAACCCCGGGCCATATTCTGAAAGTGCACCCCTACCTGAGAATTCCGAGGGGATGGGTTGGTATGGCTGGAGTAAAAATAGAGCCGAAAAGGCTGTCGGGGAATCGGGATGTAGAAATGCAATCATCAGATACGGATAT
>DAHVYL010000034.1 GCA_027327685.1 Candidatus Woesebacteria bacterium | reverse complement strand
TTATCGACCCTTCTTCAACAGTCCTGCTTTCTAGGACACTGGTTTCGGCGGCGCTGCAAAAAGGACATTTCATAAGTATCTAGACACATTTCACACATGTAAAATAAATACTCTACAAGTAGTGACAGAAATGATTTTTAAACACTACCGGTAGACTGTCAACTAGTAAGTTTTTGGTCAAAATATATCACCTTGAGCACGACCTAAGCCTGACTTTTTGGGAATTCCTGAAGTTTTTGCGGAAATAAATTTCGGGCGATTTCGGAGAACTTAAAAGGGCCTTGAAAATAGCGCAAAAAAATGGGTCAATATAAGCACTTAGTCCCCATCAAACGGGTTTTTTGGTACAGGAAGCCCTCTTGAGTTTAGGGCATTTCTTGCTGCCTCATAGGTGTTATCCGCATAGACTTCCGTACTGATTATGAGAGGACCTACATTATCCGGTGCTAACTGTATCAAATTCTCTGCAACTTCTTTATGTTTCAGGGCGGATGTGGCCAATTTCTCCAAAAAAGCATCCGTATTTATTCCACGATCCCTGGCAAGTTTTTCTTCCGCAACCGCAATCGGCAAATATCTCTCCCCTTTCAGAAATGTCGACATGGCAATATCATGTTCACCTTTTCTGAAAAGATTCTCCGCCATGACAATTCTTTTATCTGCAAAGAGCAGGGCCAGTTGAGCCCTCCTAAGAGGTGATGTTGTCATTCCGAACCAAATTTTATCTCTCAGTGCTTTAAGACCCCAGAGAGGACTGTCCGGCAAAACATTTCCTGCATAGGGGAAAATATAATCGACTTCGGATTCTTTTGATCCTTCAAAGGGCTGTGGCGGTACCTGGGAAAGTGAATAAGTAATTGCCGAGGAATCAAAAATTGAAATCAAAAGAATCAAAAGGGCAACTGCAAAGACGACAAGGGCAAATAAAAATCTTTTCATTTGGGATACATAAACCTTTTTTCCAACCTTTTGCCGGTCTCAGGTTAGCGAAAAAGGATGATCGGCCACTCCCAGAGTATGTGCAAAAGAATTGAACCGAAAATGTTTTTGGTTCTGCCGAAGATAAAGGAAGAGCCTATTCCGAAAACCGCCGTAAGTAGAAGGTATAAAATACCCGACGCTAAGCTTAGCTTCCAAACGAAAAAGGCTATCGGAATATGGACCATTGTCCAAACCACAGAGCTGGCAACATTTGCAGCCCATTCATCTTTGAGAGCAAACCAAAGCCTGCCAAAAATATATCCCCTGAAAGCCACTTCTTCCGAGAACGCCGTTGCGAAAGAGATTCCGAGTGATGAGAGGATCGGCATGTTACCGATATTTGCGGCAAAATTCAGACGGCCGTACTTAAAGAAGTTTGTCAGAACCGCTTCAAGTACAAAAATTGCCCCAAGTCCCAAAGATAGATAGATCGAAGGGAACAAGTTTTTAAAAGTTATTCCGAGAGAGCTCAGGGAAAAATCCTCTTTCGCATTCAGCCAAAAAATCGGAATCAACCAGAGAATCGGTTTTATTACCAACTCCTCAACTTGGTCCGGAAACTGAAAAAGGAAGCGGTAAAAGGCCCATATCAAAAACAGATAGACCGAGTAAATAGTTACGTGTTTAACTACGGTTGTTTTAGCAGTCATCCTTATTTTATTTTACACCCTTCAGATGCTTCGTCCATCGCGTCTATTATCATTTCTATTCTCTCCCTTGCTTCAGGCAGGGAAATTGTGTTTTTTTCATTGGGAAACCAGTGAAAGGGAAGGTTTCTGCAAACTCTCCAGGTTTCCCAAAGATGGTCCGCCAAAGTTTTATCCTGGCAGTATTGAACAATCTTGTCGTATACGCTTTCGTGCCTTAATTCTTTGGGAAGGGACGGGTTGAGTGCTTTGCCGATTCTAAAATGTTTCCCAAAATAGTCCTCCTCACTAATAAACCCCCTGTCCAGAAACATTTTTTTCAGAAATCCTTCATATGCTTTAGCTGCAGGGAAAACGACAAAAGAATAATCGTGGAATTTTTCCTGTCCGCCAGGTAAATCCACCCCCCAACTCTTAACAGCATTAAAGATAAATTCCGAGGTTAAAAGAAGTTTTTGGATGTCCTCTCCGAGATACCTCCACCATGACCTCAATTCAAGATCCTCAAGAGTTTCCATGATTACTAATTGTAGCAAAAAGCCGATTTACTCTCCATGCAGCAATAAATTACACTATCTGTAATATAATATAATCATGTTTTTCCAGAAACAAAATGAATTTTGAACCGATGATCAAAAGGATTAAAAAAATATTTTCTACCAGACGCAGAATCAAGGCGGCAATTTACTGGGGGCTTGTGGCATCTGTCGGAATCTATCTTTTTTGGGGTATTCCTTTACCGACTAAATTAATTTCTGAAACTCTACCTGTCTCAACAAAGATATTTGACAGAAACGGCAGGCTGATTTATGAAATTTATACAGATAGGAAAAGGACCCCCATAAAACTCACTGAAATACCGGATTATGTTAAGGAGGCAACCGTATCCATTGAAGACAAGGATTTTTACAAGCACCAGGGAATATCCTACTCGGGAATCGTGCGTGCCTTTTATAATACCACTTTTAAACACGATCTTCAGGGCGGATCCACCATTACCCAACAACTTGTAAAAAATACGCTCCTGACGAGTGAAAGAACTCTCAGACGTAAAGCTCAGGAATTGGTACTGACAGTTGTTCTTGAATCCGTTTACTCGAAAGATCAAATATTGGAAAAATACTTAAACACCATTCCCTACGGAGGAACTGCCTACGGGATTGAGTCTGCAAGCGAAACGTATTTCGGGAAACCCGCAAAAGACTTAAGCCTGGCCGAATCTGCGCTTTTGGCAGGCTTGCCGCAAAGACCGTCTACCTATTCTCCCTTTGGAGCACATCCCGAGATGGCGAAAGGCAGACAACAGGAAGTTTTGAAACAAATGGTAGCCAATGGGTATATTACCCAGACCGAATCGGATGAAGCAGATAGGGAAAGCCTCATCTATGCGGATATATCCCCCACACAGGCCCCTCATTTTTCTCTTTGGATCAAAGAACAGCTCGCCCAAAAATACGGTGAAAAGATAGTCGAACAGGGAGGCCTAAGAGTTTACACGACGCTTGATTTGGATATACAGGAGTTGGCTCAGCAGGCAGTGGCAACAGAAGTCGGTAAATTAAAAAAACAAAAGGTGGGAAACGGCGCAACTATTGTTACAAGGCCTTCAACCGGTGAAATTTTGGCCATGGTCGGGTCAAAGGATTATTTTGCAACGGACGAGGACGGAAAGGTTAATGTCATACTCTCTCAAAGACAGCCCGGAAGCTCTATTAAACCTCTAAATTATGCCCTGGCTATCAAGGATCGAAAAATCACTCCGGCCACCGCCTTTGCCGATGTACCGACATGTTTCAGGGTGGCGGGTCAACCCAGCTATTGTCCTGTGAATTACGACGGAACATACCACGGCTTGGTACAGGCAAGGTTTGCTTTGGGGAATTCATACAACATACCCGCCGTTAAAGTTCTGGCATTAAACGGTTTGGAAAACTTTATAGATTTCGGAAAAAAAATGGGCTTGACAACCCTCACCGATCCCAAGGACTACGGTCTTTCCGCAACTCTGGGAGGCGTTTTGGTAAGACCGTTTGATATGGCGGTTGCCTATGGAGTCCTGGCAAATCAGGGAGTCGAACAGCCTCTTGTCGCAATCACAAAAGTCGCCGACTGGAAAGGAAACACTTTGGAAGAATATGATCCGGCAAAAAATACTTTAACGGGAACCAGGGTCTTGGATCCTTCGGTCACATTTTTAATTTCCCATATACTCTATGACAACAATGCCAGAGCGGGAGCCTTTGGCACAAGTTCCTTTTTAAATGTATCAGGACACCCCGAGGTTTCGGTAAAAACAGGAACAACAAACGACAGGCGCGATAACTGGACCATAGGTTATACGGCCGATGCCGTTGTCGTTACCTGGGTCGGCAATAACGACAACACCTCAATGGGGGGCGCAGTATCGGGGGTATCCGGGGCCTCTCCGATTTGGAACAGGGTTATGAGGTCTGTGCTTGCCAAAGCAGAGTCCGGGGCATATGACCAAAACGAAAAAGACCGGGGCACTGTAAAAAGTCGGGGGCATGCGTGGCCCAAACAACCCGACGGAGTGATTGGTGCAACAATTTGTGCCGATACGGGAGGCGCTCCCCCATCACAAGATCCTACAAATCCGGGTTGTCCTACAAGGTTTGAATATTTCCTGTCAGGTACCGTTCCCGGGGTCTCAAACATAGTCAATCAGGACATTTTAATAAACAATCTTACAGGTCAGATGGCCTCACCCACCGATCCTCCGGATCAAGTCCATATGGAAAATAGGCCCACCTACACGGATCCTGACGGAACACTTTTTTGCCTGAATTGCCCCGTTGCTTCGGCATCGGCAACCACGAACTATCCTCTTTGATCAATCTAATCTGTTATTTTCGCGGCTTTACTGGTACAATTCGCGGGAAAACGAAGGGATTAAAATGAAAAAAAACGCCAAACGCATATTGTCCATGCTCGGGAAACCCATATATTTCCTCATTACGGGACTTATTCTTCTGCCAATATTTATCGTTGATAAAGCAGGTTCTCTCAAAGTTCAAGAAAAACGCAGGGCCAAACTACAAAAAATCAAAAAGGTAGTCAAAAAAAAGCCTTTAAAAAGAGGTTTTCCGAAAATCAAATTCCCAAAACTTGACCTCCTACCCAAGTTTAAAAGACCGTATTTGCCTTTCTCCGTTACAGCTTTGGCAATAGTCTTATTTCTTTTTCTTGCATTTTATTTTTTCATTACCAAAGACATGCCCTCTCCAAGACAACTGGCATCAAGGACACCCGAGGTTTCAACTAAAATTTATGACAGAAACGGCAACCTTCTTTATAAAATATATAAAGATAAAAACAGAACCATTATCCCGCTAACACAGATTCCCGAAAGTGTAAGGCTTGCAACGCTTGCGGCCGAGGATGCCGAATTTTATTCTCACCCGGGATTTTCGATCAGGGGGATTTTCAGGGCAGTGGTGCGTGATATAAAAACGGGTTCCATTCAGGGAGGATCCACCATTACCCAACAACTCGTAAAAAATGCGCTTCTCTCCCCCGAAAAAACACTAATCCGCAAAATCCGGGAACTGATACTTTCCATTCAAATCGAGGCAATCTATACCAAGGATCAGATTTTCGAGATGTATTTAAACGAAGTCAGCTACGGGGGAACTGCCTACGGAATTGAGGAGGCGGCAAAATCATATTTCGGCAAGAGTGTTGAGGGTCTTAATCTTGCGGAGGCTGCTCTTTTGGCGGGTCTTCCGAAAAGTCCGACAACTTTTTCTCCGTTTGGCTCCAATCCGGAGCTTGCTTTTGAGAGACAAAGGGAAATTTTACATCTGATGGTGGTCAATAAATACATTACCCAGGAACAAGCTTTGGCAGCTGCCGAAGAAAAACTCCATTTCGTATCCAAAAAGACTGAGATCAAAGCTCCTCATTTTGTAATGTATGTCCGACAGCTTCTTGTCGATAAATACGGTGAAGAAGTGGTTGAAAAAGGAGGGCTTGAGGTCACCACAAGTCTTGATTTACCCATACAGGAAGCGTCCGAACAAATTGTCAGAGGCGAGGTTGACAGGTTAAAAGGTCTTCGGGTCGGAAATGGTGCTGCCCTAACCATCAATCCTCAAACCGGAGAAATATTGAGTATGGTCGGATCGAAAGACTACTTTGATATCGAAAACGACGGCAATGTAAATGTTTTAACGAGTGTCAGACAACCGGGAAGCTCCATTAAGGTTGTAAATTATGCTTATGCTCTCTCAAACGGGTTCACTCCGGCTTCGATTATCGATGATTCTCCCATAACCTTTTACACACCCGGGACAACAGCCTACACACCCGTAAACTACGACGGACAATATCGGGGGCCGGTCAGCCTAAGAAGCGCCCTTGCCCAAAGCAGAAATATTCCGGCAGTTAAAGTTTTGGCGTCATACGGTGTTGCCAAAATGATCGATCAGGGCCAAAAAATGGGAATTACAACCTGGACCGACCCGGCCAATTACGGGCTATCTTTAACTCTTGGAGGTGGCGGGGTTACGGCGCTTGATCTTTCCAGGGTCTATTCAACTTTAGCCAATTCCGGCAAAAGGCCCGACCTTACCTCCATTTTGGAAGTTAAAAACTACAAGGGACAGGTCCTGGAAAAAAACGCTCCTGAAGCGGTACAGGTAGTGGATACACGGGTAGCTTTCCTCCTAACGGATATCCTGAAAGACAATAATGCCAGGGCACCCGAATTTGGATACAACTCATACCTTGTTGTTAAAAACCATCCCGAAGTTGCGGTTAAAACAGGCACCAGCAACGATCTTAGGGACAACTGGACCGTGGGCTACAACCAAAATTATTTGGTTCTTACCTGGGTCGGCAACAACGACAATTCTCCCATGAGCCGTGTTGCCTCTGGAGTAACCGGAGCTTCCCCTATCTGGAATAAAATTATGACGGCGGTTCTGAGTAACCAACCGTCAATTGACTGGAATGCACCTCGGGGAGTAAGTAAAATCAATATTTGCTCGGCTACAGGCAGTCTACCCTGCGACGGATGTCCGACAAAACAAGAGTGGTTCTTGGATGAAAATCGTCCTGCGAGACGTTGTGTTATAGAGCGGGATATTAAACAAAAGCCGGATCAAAAAAATAAAAAGAAAGACATCTTGGATACGGGAGAAAGTACTGAATTTACCCGTTGAGAGTTCTCCCCGAGGACATCTCTTGATATAGAAGGAGTTGTGGAAGTAGGAAAAGTCCCCCGCAAAGGTTAAAAATAACAACTCCGACGCCAAAAGGCAGAAGAGTCAATACCGTCTGTGAGA
>DAHVYL010000033.1 GCA_027327685.1 Candidatus Woesebacteria bacterium | reverse complement strand
AAGGGTTTTTATTTTTTTAACAACTAAATCGTCATCAGCCAAATGCTCGAGAACCTCTGAACAAATAATTATATCGTACAACCCTCTCGGAGCCGAATTCGAAAAATTGACAGCCGAAAACTTCACATTTTCGGACACCTTGAGTCTTCTAGCGTTCTCTCTTGCGCTTGAAATGGCATTTTTAGATATGTCTACCCCATAAACCTCATGGCCTAAACGCCCCAGATAAATATCTATTTCGCCAACACCGCACCCAATGTCCAATATTTTTTTCTTGCCGGTCGCATATTTTGACAAAAAAAATAAGAGATTCCTGTACGTAAAATCTTTTTCCGACATTATTCTCTTTTGGTTTTTTCGATCTCTGTGATAAATTTCGTATAATTTTCTAGTATCCATGAGAATTTATTATAACCTGTATGATTGACTGTTGTATATTGTCAATTATCTCAATCAGTTTCGAATATTCAAGGTTTCCAAATAGCATATTGACAAAGATCTTGAAAAGTTTTAGACCTAATTGTAGCGATAAAAAACTTACATATCATGAGAAAGATTCTTATTTCTATAATAACTTCATTTTTTCTTTTAATTTTTTCAAGTTCGATTATTAGAGCAAACTATTCTTGCACTTATCGGACATGGAACTCGGAGGGTAATTTGTATTTCCAGATGGTAACCTACCCTAACTTATGGGATTACACCCATATCTACTTTGACACAACTTCAACAGAGCCAACTTCAGCTAATAATGATAATGAGAGCTCGTGGAATTTGGGTACATGGAACGATTACAATAATAGTTGGCAAGATAAGTGGTGCGGAATAAAAAGTGGGACAGGTTACGACATGGGTTGCAATTCAAACAATTGGCCTGCGACCATGCCTAATCCCATATGGACATTCACAGGTGTCTCTCAAATAAACCAAGTTTATATTGCTACCGGGCTTGATGCGAATAGTAGTAATCCGGTTTGTACTCTAACAAATGAAACTCCAGCACCCAGCCCCTCACCAACTTTGACACCGATTCCAATCCCAACACCCACTCCAATATATGGACCAGTTTTATTTCAGGACGATTTTGAAACAGACAGAAGTTATCAATGGCAAATAATTGATGGTGCTTGGACTAGACAACATATCCAAGGTAGCAACCGTTACGGATTGATTCTCCCAATAGCCTCCTCATATGCTGAGGTTCAGGGTGGAGATTTTAATTGGACTAACTATGAATTCTCTTTTGACATGTTGCCCATACAAGGTGCAGACAGAAATATTCTTTTTAGAGTTAACGATCAAAGATCAACCGTTGTTCCGAATCTTAATCTACCAGTAGGGTACGGATTGCATATGTATTCTTATTACATGTGGCTGCAAAAATTCACTACCACCTCTGCTGAAGATCTTGTTGGCGCGCCAATTCCGTTACCGAACAACACATCTACACATTTTAGGATACAGGTAGTAAACAACGAGATAAAAGTCTTTCTCGGGAATGATACTACTCCAACTATCGACTACACGGATGACAATGGCCCGCACCTGTCCGGAAGGATAGCACTTTCAGAGACAACAGGCACAATTTACCCGACTGAAGTTTGGTTTGATAATATTGTTGTAACTTCACTTGATCCCACCCCACTCCCTGTCACCAAAACTGTTCTTGTTCCCGGTCTTGGAGCCAGTTGGAATGCGGAAGCCTTTTTAGGATGTCAAAATAACACCTCCTCGGAGTGGAATTTATCTTCTTTTGCAGAGGATATCTATAATCCGATTATTCAAACACTAACTGATTCAGGTTGGACTACCCTACCCTTTTACTATGATTGGAGACAAGCCGTTTCTACAAATTCCGAAAGATTGACTAACTATATAAATGAAAGCTCTACTCAAGGTGAAAAAGTAAATTTAGTGGGACACAGTATGGGAGGACTTGTTGGAAGAGGATATCTTGAAGATTCCAGTGGGGGCAGGCTTTCAAATCTTTTAACAATTGGTGCTCCAAACAAAGGATCTGCCCTGGCCTATCCGCCATGGGAGAGTGGTAATCTCTGGAGTGACAATTTTATAGAAAAAATAGCGATTACACTTTATCTGAAGCACTGTGGCGGAATCGGCCCAGCTGACAAGGATACTATCCAAAATACAATTCCATCGCTCAAAGATTTACTGCCAACCGAACCCTATTTGCAAAAAATCAACACCACCACACTCTATCTTCCGACTAACCCGGATAACCAAAACACATGGCTTAGAGATTTGTCTGACAATTCTTGGGGAGTACGGCTTGGTTATATAGCAGGAACCGGCTTTGAAACTCTGAAAACCATCAGAACAAAAGATCCCAATAAAAGAGATTCCAGGCTCGGCAATTGGGAAGACGGGAAGCCTGCCGGGAAAATATTTTCACCCGACGGAGATGGAACAGTTTTGGCAGATAGTGCAATTCTACCGAATGCAGATACCAGTTACTCAATCAACCAAACCCACGAAGGTCTAATAAATTCTATTGAAGGAATGTCTAAAATTCTTGAATTTCTGGGAACTCCTCAAATTTCCAATCAGCAGACATTATTGTCAAGTGCCTCAAAAGTAAATTCAGCGCTTATCGTAATAGCCAACCCCGCAAGCTTTTTTGTCACGGATCAAAATGGAAAAACAAAAGTAGCCAAAGACGGTATGGTGAGTTTTATGAATCCGAGGCCGGGAAATTACAAGTTAAATTTACTGCCAAAATCAAACAATTCACTCTTAATTATCGCCCAATTTCTACCAAACGGGGACGTAAAATATAAAGAATACAAACTTAATGGTCTTGGTCCAAAATTCAAGACACTCAAATTCGATCTCCAGAACCCGCAGGAAGATATTCTAATGCCTTAACTTCTCACCCAATTTCTGAAGTTTTTGTAAAGACGGGGCAGTTCAACAAATATCACCATACCCGACACAGTCAGATATGCCAAAATTGCGAAGGCAAAAAACGGCTGGGATCCGAAATCGGTTCCGATCAAAAAGCCATGGGCACCTACAAATAAAAAGACCAGATAATTCAAAACGTGGAACTTTCTCCAATTGGTTTTAAGCCAAGGAATTGTCTTTCTGAAAAGTGCCGCAAAGAAGGCAGCCGATAAAAGCCAAAAAGAGATTCTGCCGATTGTTTGGTAGTAATCCGTAGATGTTTTACAAATCAAACAGACATTGATAAACGCCGCATACGGATCAAGTCTCCCCCCCGAAAAATAGTTGGAAAGCAAAAAGAAAATAGGATGTAAAAATGCCAAAAGATAAACCAATATCCCTTCAAAAACATGGAAATTGAAAACCCATTCTCCCAGTTTTTCGGAGATTTTATTCATAAAGGCTCCAAGAATAATCTGAATAAAAAGCAGACTAAAAACCAAAAGTCCCAATCCCCGCTGAATGAAGTTGACCGATATTGCCGGAGTACTGAAAGCCAAGGATAACGGGGTGATATTGACCAAAGTTAAAAACGACAGAGAAACCACTACAAACCAACTTGCCAAAAAAAACAATTTCCCCATGTGGTCGCGCCTGGACTCGAACCAGGGGCCTTTGCAATGTGAATGCAACGCTCTAACCAACTGAGCTACGCGACCCGGTGACTTCTCCTTAAACTTCAGATTATATCACTTAGGGGACTGTGAAAAAATATTGACACACCCCTAAATTAGACATAAAGTAGATCATGTTTTACCTAAAATATGAAATCGAACATCTCCCTTGCCCTATCATACGACGACGTTCTCCTGGTGCCTCAGTACTCCGAAATCAAAAGCAGACAGGATGTTGATCTAACTACATATATCACGCCGCGGCTTTCTCTCAAAATCCCCTTGATCAGTGCAAACATGACGGATGTGACAGGAATAGAAATGGCCATTAAGTTGGGAAAGTTGGGGGGTCTTGGGGTCCTGCCTCGCTTCATGCCAGCAAAAGAGGAGGCTGATATGGTTCAGAAAGTCAAAAAGAGTAGCTTGATCGCCGCTGCCGCAGTGGGACTCAGAAACGGTATGTTTGAACGCGCGGAGACTTTAGTTAAAGCAGGGGCCGATGTCCTTTTCCTGGATGTTGCCCACGGACACATGCAACAAACCATTGAAGCAACAAAAAGTCTTAAACAAAAATTTGGGAAATTGGTCGACACCGTCTCCGGAAATGTTGCAACATATGAAGCCGCCTCAGATCTATTTAAGGCCGGGGCGGACTGTGTAAAAGTCGGCGTCGGACCCGGATCCATCTGCACCACGCGCGTCGAAACAGGCTTTGGAGTCCCTCAACTCACGGCAGTAATCAATGCATCAAAAGCCGCAAGATATTTTAAAAAGACCGTAATTGCAGACGGCGGAATTAAAAACTCGGGAGACATAGTTAAAGCTCTGGCAGGAGGAGCCTCGGCCATCATGGCGGGAAATGTTTTCGCAGGGACGGATGAAGCCCCCGGCAGAAAGGTAAAACTCAAAGGACTTTTGTATAAACAGTATTTCGGTTCTACTTCTTTCAAAGAAAAAATAAATCATATTAAAAAAGACGGAGAAGAACTGGCAAAAAATTACTCCAAACACATAGAAGGAATCGAGGGAATAGTCCCCTATAAAGGGCCTGTCGGAAAAATTGTCGAAAAGATGGAAGCTAATATCAGGTCCGGTTTTTCGTATGCAGGAGCCAAAACCATTGAAAAACTCTGGAAAAATGCCAGGTTTATACAAATTACAGCAATGGGGCAGCGCGAAAGCAGAGCTCATGACATCATAACTAAGTTCTGACCATTTACCCCCTTTGAATTCGGCTTTCAGACCTCTATAATTAATTTATGTTTAAGCGTTTAGGCGCGTTTTTTTTGGACATTTTTGAAGTTATTGTTTTTGCGATAGGGATATTTTTCTTCGTCTATCTTCTGGTTATGAGACCCCATAAAATTGACGGACAATCCATGATGCCAAATTTTCCGGACAATGAATATCTTTTAACGGAAAGGGTTACCTACTACTTCAGAAACCCGGATCGCGGAGATGTTGTCGTTTTTACTCCGCCAGTTACAAATTTGGATGAATACATCAAAAGGGTAATTGCACTACCCGGAGAAACCATCATGTTAGAGGGTGGCAAGGTCTACATAAACGGCCGGCTGCTTAGCGAACCGTATCTTGATGACGCCGTATCTACAGGGAGTCAGAATTTTCTCAAAGAAGGCGAAGAGTATAAAGTTCCCGAAGGAGAATACTTTGTCATGGGAGACAACCGTCCGAACTCATCTGACTCAAGATATTGGGGTCCAATTACCAAAAAAGTGATCAGCGGGCGTGCCTGGGTCATTTACTGGCCGTTAAAACTAATGGGTGGGGTTCCTAAGCCTTCCTATTCTTTTGCCCAATAATTCACTCCGTGGTTACGGATTTGTAAATTCTTTGAAGCGTCTCCTCGGTTTCGTCAAGCCCCCCCTTGAGAACAAAAACAATTCTCGTTTCGCGTCTGGATCTGATTAGTTTAACCGAGTTCTTTCTGGTATTTTCCACACCGTTGCTGCTTCTGGCAACCAGAGCTTTTTCCATATCTTCCTGCATCCTGTCAATTTCTTCGGAAATAATTCTGACATGCTCGTCGGCCTTCTTAACTTCCTGATGGGATTGTACCTTCATTCTTCTGGCCAGCTCCTCCGCTCTTCTGACAGAACCGCTCTCCTTCAGAACAATTTTATAGGCCTCAATCATAAGATTGCTGTCGTCTATTGCTGCCAGAGCCCTTGCATGGCCTTCACTGATAAGTCCTGAGAGAAGTCCGTCTTTGAGAGCGTCGGGAAGAGATAAAAGTCTTAGGGAGTTACTTACATAGGCAACACTTTTTCCTATTCTCACCGCAATTTCGCTTGTGGTAAGGCCGAATTCGTTCATTAGCCTCTCAAAGCCCTTTGCACGGTCCAAAGGATTGAGATCAACTCTTTGAACATTTTCAACAAGAGCCATCTCAAGCATTCCCTTAGGCGAAGTCTCTCTGATGATAACCGGCACATGGGTCAATCCCGCCAGTTTTGACGCTCTCCAGCGCCTTTCACCGGCGATGATTTGAAATCCAGCCGGAGTTTTGGCAACAACCAGAGGTTCCAAAATACCGTGTTCACGGATTGAATCAACCAAGTCCACCAGGCTTTCGGGAGTAATGGCGCCACGGGGCTGTAACGGGTTGGGTTGGAGCTGATTGATGTCTAGCTGGATTACTTCTTCTGCCATTTTATTTAGAGATAATGGAAATTACCTTTTTACCCATCTTTTTACCGATCTTGACGCTTCCGTCCAATATCGAGTAAAGGGTATGATCGCGGCCTTCTTTGACACCGCTTCCTTTTGCAAATTTAGTTCCTCTTTGTCTTATCAAAATCTGACCTTTTCCAACGGCCTCTCCATCGGAAACTTTGGGACCTAAACGTTTTCCTGCTGGACTAACATGTTGTGAAGCTTTACCTCCTGCTTTGTGTGTAGACATATTTTAAGATTAGGAACAATATAAAGGATGTTTTCACAGTTGTCAAGAGGTCAGAAAGTTATAGTTTGATATGTTAACCAATCTTTTCAACTGTAAGTCTCGAATACTGGGCCCTGAAGCCTGTATGCCTTTTGTATCTGCTTTTAGCTTTGAATTTATAGATTTCTATCTTTTCCCCCTTTTCAAGTTCTGAAGCAACTTTAAGTTTAACTTCCGTCTTAAGGGTCGGTTTACCGACATTTACTTTTCCACCGTCTACGGTAAGCAAAACCTCCGCTCCGACTTTTTTCGGATCGGCAAGTTTGTCGACAAGAATCTCCTGGCCTTCTTCAACCCTGTATTGTTTTCCACCAATCCTGACAACGGCATATTTCATAGGACATATTCTATAACAGATTCAGGAACACTACAAGCGTGAGCTTGGAGATGAATTATAAGCCCCAAGTGCCAACCCCAACCCGTTGGAGGTTATAAAGGGGAAGAAAGATTAGTGGCTCTTTAAAAAGGATTGTTAATATCGGTTTTGAAAGACGAGAAGATTTGGGAACAGTAAAACCCATTACAGGCAATACATGAGTATTTATATGGTTTTGTT
>DAHVYL010000032.1 GCA_027327685.1 Candidatus Woesebacteria bacterium | reverse complement strand
GAAAAAAGTAAAAAGGGACCAAGACATCCAAGAAGCATTGCCAAACATGGTCACATATGAATTCAATAGATCTTTTTTGTAACCTCCGAGGCTTTTTCTGGTCAAGCCACCCGTATCTTGAACAATATTAAGTTCCGCTCTTCTTTTGCCAGAGGCCAAGAACAGTGCAACCGAAATTATACAGAGAAGAAACCAGACCGAAAGATGTGCATTAATGACAAAAGCCCCTGCGTAAACTCTTAGAACAAACCCCGTTGCGATAAGGATAATATCAAGGGTGGCAATGTTTTTAAGTACAAGACTATAAAAGAATTGGAGAACCAAATAAATTATGATTATTGTCAGAAAAATTGGGTCCAATTGTCCGATTGAAGCGGTTACTATTGCGGCGAATATTAAAGCCAAAGCTTCTAAAACAGCAAGCAGCACCGGAAGAGACCCCGAGGCGATTGGGCGGAATCGTTTTGTAGGATGTAAACGGTCTGCTTTCCTGTCAAAAATATCATTGATGATGTAAGTTGCTGAGGTCGTAAAACAGAAAGCAATAAATGCCCAGACAGTTTTTGTCAGATAGGTTTTATCAAAAAAATATCCGGATAAAAATATTGCGGCGAAAACCGAGAGGTTTTTGATCCAATGAACAGGTCTGGCTACTTTGATAGCAGCAATAATTAACGGAGTTTTTGATTGTTGTTCTTTTTGGGTTTGTATGTCAGCCATAATATCAGCCCGCCCAAAAGCATGGCTATACCCACCATTGTATAGATCTTATTGGCCGTATTCAAATTGAGTGCCAAAAATCCAAGTATTGCAGTTATTGCCCAATAGAAAATTGCTACCTGTGTTTTGCTCAGTCCGGCATCGAGAAGTTTGTGATGCAGATGTCCGCGGTCTCCCCAAACAGGGGACTTGTGACTAAGTATGCGTCTAACGATTGTGTATCCGGTATCAATGAGGGGGATTCCAAGTACAACAACCAATGTTCCCACTTTTGTTGTCGAAAGGATGGAAAGAACTGCCAGAAGGTATCCAGCCAGGGTGCTACCTCCATATCCAGGCATTATTTTTTGGGGGAATATGTGCCAGGGCAAAAACCCGAAGTATGAACCTGCCGTAATCGCAGCCAGAATTATTACCGGCCATTGAGTTATGTCTGCCGAAAATCTTAAGGATAGAAATGCAATAGTAAGGGCCGCGATAACGGTAACCCCGCTCAGTTGCCCGTCAACACCTTTAGCACCCATATTGACAATATTCATTAAGAAAGTAATCCAAAAAATTGCAAAAATATCGGAGACAATCCAAATACTGCGTGTTTCCCCGAAAAACTCAAAATTAATTTGAGGCTGACTTAGGTTTATTATTCCCCCTAAGGGATTTGAAATAAACGAAATTCCTATTCCGGCTGCAATTGGGGCGGCAGCTGCGGCAAGGCCGATAACAAGCCGTAAATAGGGGTTAAGATTGTATTTATCATCAAATACTCCCATGACAACCAAAATAATTGCCCCGACCAATATTCCGATAAGCTGTTTATCTATGGGCAAGAATATTAAGCTTGATATCAGAAGAGCCATAAAAATGGGAATACCACCCCCACGCGGTATCGGGTAGGTATGAATTACTTTCGGATGCTTATTTTTAGCAGGATCGTCGATAATCCCGATTTTTTCAGCGAATTTAATTGCCAGCGGTGTTGTCAAAAAAGCAATTACCGCGGATATAATCCACGGTACCAAAAAAAGATTTCGTAAATTGTTCATTTAAAAAAATCCGACCAGCGTGATAATTTTAACTACTGTTATGGTTGCCATCAGTGAAATGACAAGCGAGGTGATTGCCAGAACCTTTTTGATAAATTTGTCCTCGACTGATTTGTTAACAAAAAGATTGGTGGCGGTAATTAAAATGGATACGCCGGGGATTATGAGAATAAACCAGGCGGGAGCAAGCTGTTCTGCACCTTCCGGTTTACCGTAAAAAAGAGGTATAAGAGGAGGTAAAAAACTTCTGATGATCAAAGTTCCGACGATGGATAGTACACTCAGGGCGCCGGCGGCCAGAAAATAATTATAAAAGTCCACTTTTTTCCACCACATGTTGTTCAAGGTATATATTGTACGATATCTACTTTGTGGGAGCAAAATCGATCCTGGAATAGATATTGACCCCTTCCATTTGATTGATTAGTAAATAACTTCTCTTAAGGAGAGGGTTGAGTTCCGGGTAGGGATAGGAGTTACTGAGAATTATAAATTTTGGAGGATTTGAGGCAATGCTCTCGGCTTCACCCGCTCTACTCGAATAGTCGTTAATGTGATAGTCGGCGACATATTTAATAGGAGGCAAACGCTTTGAGAGGGCATAAACGGTAGCAGAATCCGGATCCCACATAAAAACACGGTCGGGCTGGCGGCTTGATTGCGTCAGGAACTCCGCGATTTTGTAATTTCTATTTACATTTGTCGAAAACCCGCCGAAGTATGCAGATTTCTCCTGAGCTCCCAGGGCAAATTTAATGAACCTCGTGTAATAGGTTGTTGTCGGGTAGAACCAGAATTTGTAATAAACGGGAACAAATAGAAACACAGCCAACGGAAGAATCGCAAGCGACTGTTCAGGACTCTTTTCAGTAAAAAGTATGGAAAGAAGAATTGAAATCGGGGCTATCGCCTGGATAAGATAGTGCGGATATGGCCGCTCCGAGAGGGTGATTGCAAATAGTGCAAATAGTACCCAGAGAGATAGGAGTATGAATTTTCTTGAGAGCTTTTGTCTAAAGACGAAAATAAGTAAGGATCCCAAAAGAACAATCAACCCGCGAATTAAAAGCGGAGCATTCTTGACCCAAAATGATTTTTGAACATCTCCGGGCCTGAAACTACTCAAATAGCCGACGTTTTGTAGGAAGGCAGCTTTTATATATTCGGGAAGAGCACCCTCAAAATAGAACCAAATTAAACTCAAGACTATCGGGGAGACAAACCCGAGCATAAGTATGAAAGTACTTTTGAGAATTTTTTTCCAGTTTTTAAATCCCCCGGTAATAACCCAATAAAAAACAATTATTGGTGCATCAAAAGCTGCCGGTATTTTGAAAAGAGCCCCCAGTCCCAAAAAGATTCCGGCAAGATAAATCCTACCTGGGGAAGGCCTTTCTCCCAGGAGAATAAGAAAAGCGGCTATCGTAAAGACAATCATAAAAAGTTCGGAATTGGCCGTTAAACCTTCAAGAAGGGGAAGGGTAGTCAGAAGCGCAAAAAGTAATGTTGAAAGTTTCTGCGCCTTTTCATTTTTGCTAAGAATTATTTTTACCAGCTTATGGAAAAGAATAATTGTTATTAAACTCCAAAAGGCCAGAATCACTTTAAACCAGAAAAGATTTCCTCCAACCGCCGCAGTTAGATATAAGAAGGGAGGTTTATTGTCATAAATATCTTTATAAAGAGTTAACCCCTGACGCATGCCCTGACCCAGAGTGAGATATATGGACTCATCACCGTAAAAGTATGGCTCGAAAAATGAAGGGACTCTTAAGAGGAATACCATTGACAGCACTGCAAGGAGCCAATTTGGGGTATCCGGCAAGTGCAGAAAATCACCGACTCTGTGAAGCTTTTGCCAAAGTGATTTCATAACATATTTAGTTTAAGGTATAATTTGAACATATGCAAAATGTTTTAGTTACAGGTGGAGCGGGTTTCATAGGCAGCCATCTTTGCGACAGATTGATAAGAGACGGATATAAAGTTATTTGTTTTGACAACCTTTTGACCGGCTCAAAAAAAAATGTAGAGTATCTTTTGAGCAGTCCCAACTTTGAATTCATTGAAACCGATATAACAAAGCCTTTGAGTTTGAACCTTGGACCTCTCAATTACATTTTTCATCTCGCCTCGCCAGCGTCTCCGATTGATTATCAAAATTACCCGGAAGAAACTCTTTTGGCCAATTCTGTGGGGACTTTGAATATACTTGAATTGGCCAGAAAAACAGGAGCCAAGTTGCTTATTGCCTCAACATCCGAGGTTTACGGGGATCCATTGGAACATCCCCAAAAAGAAACATATTTTGGAAACGTAAACACTTTCGGCCCGAGGTCTTGCTATGACGAAAGCAAAAGATTTGCGGAAACAGCTACATATGTTTATATTCGAAAATACGATATTGATGCCAGAGTGATAAGGATATTTAATACCTATGGACCCAAGATGCAGAAAGACGATGGAAGAGTGGTCTCTAATTTTATTATGAGTGCGCTGGGGGGTATCCCTTTTAGAATAGACGGAGACGGAAGTCAGACCAGGTCTTTCTGCTATATTGATGATCTGGTAGAGGGAATTGTCAAAGCGATGTTTACCGGCAGAACGCGCGGAGAAATATTTAATTTGGGAAATCCCGATGAGTTCACAATCGAAGAACTGGCGGAGAAGATAATAAAACTCACAGGAAGTAAATCCGAAATGATTTTTAGCGGGAAATTCAGGGAAAACGATCCAATGAGAAGGCGCCCCGATATAACAAAGGCAAAGGCAGTACTTAACTGGGAGCCAAAAATAAGCTTGGAAGAAGGACTTCAAAAAACAATCGAATACTACAAAAAAAGTTAAACCTTTTCCGTGACTTTATATTGAATGTATTTTCCGAGCATTAGCCTGGTGTGAGCGTCAATTCCGGGGAGGGCGGTAAATAAAAATCCGGCCAGAGGCATGAGGATAAATTCGAATGGGGTTAATATCGTTCTGAAAAAAGAGACTTTATTCGGCCTCTTGGGTTTTTGAATATTATCAATAACAATCATTATTAACAGAAAAACAAGCGCCAGGGTTAGGATTAAAGATGACAACTTGGGAACGGAGTAGCCCAAAGCCGTTCTTCCAAAAGCCGGATTGAGAAGTGTTGGAATAGTAAGCCCGATTGAGATAATAAACCAATTAACCGGCCACAAAAAATGTGACCAGAGAACCTGAATTAATCTCATTGTTTTATCCCAAAAGGGGATATTCCTGGTTAAAAAATAACTCTTGATTATCCAGGGGTCGTCACTTACTCCCCAGGCCCATCTTTGAAGTTGCTGATATTGATTTTTGATTGTTTTCCAAAAAGAGCTGGATTGTGCAGCGTCGGCCAAAAGGGGAAGATAAATTGGTTCAACCTCAATTCCGCCGCCGCTTTTATAAAATGCTTTAAAAAATATACCCCAATCCTCCGGAATTTTGTCGGCATCCCAGTATCCGACACTATCCAGCAGCTTATAAGAAAGAGAATAGTTTTGTGTATTAATAAGCTTGTCTTTGCGTGCAAGTTGGGAAAGATTTGAAATTGACATCAGAGTGTTTAGTACGCGGGTTATGGCCGGAATTTCCCAAATATTATTGTAAAACATTACCGAAGGCTGCCAAAACATTTTGTAACGATTGGGATTATCTAAAAACTTAAAAGTAAGATTGGCAAAATGTTTGGGGTGGAATTTATGGTCTGCATCACAAGATGTAACGGTGAAGTAGTCAATGTTAAATTTTTCTGCATCTATATAATTGTCCCTAATCCAGACGGCCGCACACTTTTCGTTTGATGCTTTTCCGGCAACCTCACCAATTTTGAGTTCATGTACAGTCATGAATAGTTTCCCAAAAACCTTCCCGTATTTTTCATTTAAAATTTTCCACTTGGCTAACCTGTCTTTTTCCGGCTCGTTTTTTTCCATTGCCAAAACTGGAATAATTTGTTTAGTGGGAAACTCCTGTGCAGCGAGGGAATTGAGAGTTCTTTCAAGAATATGGAGGGGCTCCTTATACGTTGGAATGATAACAACGTGCCGCACTTTTTTCCAATCCGGAAAATCATTCACATCTCCCATCCAATCATAAATTTTTGCAGCCTGAATCCTTATATGTGAGATTATGGCATTAACTGCAATCTGGAACGATTGATAAAACCAATAAATATTAAAAACCAGAACGAAGTAGGCTACTATCTCCGGAATTACAAAAATTCCCCAATATGGGAAAATAATAAGATTCCAGGATACAAATCCGGGGAGAATTTCCAGAAGGCGCAGTATTTGTTGATCATGTTTTTCTATGAATTTACGCATAGTCAATTTTAACTCAGACGGGGAAATAACGGACTGGCTGATACAATTTTCGGACCCTCAAATTGTTTTTGAATTTTTTCGGAAGTTTCCGGCAAGAACGGTTTGAGATTGAAAGAAATTGTTCGGATGCGGTTTACCAAATGATTTGAGACTTTTTCAAGTTGCTTACCGGTTAATTTCCATGGCTCTTCTTCGTTAATAAACCGGTCGGTTTCGGCAGCTTCCTCCCAGATTATTTTTAGTGCCTCGTCAAAGCGATAGCCACCCAGGGCCCTTCCGATTCTTTCGTCAAACTTTATTTTTTCCGGTTTAAACTCGAAACCGGATTTTTCGCAGAGTTTTGCGACTCTCGAAACCAAATTTCCAAGTCCGTTCGCCAGTTCTCCGTTATAGGTGTCTTCAAACTTTTCGAAAGTGAAATCCGAATCTTCGTATGGGTTAATTTTTGCCAAAAGATAATATCTCAGAGCATCGGTTCCGTATTTTTCAGCAATCTCAATTGGATTTATGGTATTTCCGAGGCTTTTACTTATTTTTTGCCCGTTGATTGTAATGAATCCGTGTATGAAAATCTGTCTGGAATTGGGAAGTCCTGCCGAAAGAAGCATTGCCTGCCAGATCGCAGTTTGTTGACGCAAATTGTCTTTTCCGGCAACCTGGAACCCGGGCCAGAAATCCTCGAAATCCTTTTTGTTTTCCGGCCAGCCGAGTGTTGAGATGTAGTTAATAAGGGCGTCGAACCAGACATACATTACCTGTTTAGGGTCTCCCGGAACGGGAATTCCCCAAGGCATCTTACTTTTTAGGCGGGAGATTGAGAAGTCCTGTAGACCGCCGTTGACAAAAGTTTCTATCTCTCTAAATTTTCCGTCCGGAATCACAAAATCAGGATTTTTTTTATAGAATTCCAAAAGTGGTTTTTGATATTTTGAAAACTTAAAGAAATAGTTTTCCTCCTCAAAGACTTCTAGATTTAAGTTTGGGTGAATGGGGCATTTGTCGTCAACCAATTCCGAGTCCGTTTT
>DAHVYL010000031.1 GCA_027327685.1 Candidatus Woesebacteria bacterium | reverse complement strand
TTCTGGGCAAATTGGCTTTGTCGGGACTAACCAAAAGCTGATAGTCAAAAACCAATGATTGACTAATAAAAAATGCCAATATCACTGTCAAAACCTTTGATACATTTCTGCGTTCATCCAAAAATGCCGAGGAAGCGATAATAATTAAAAACGGAATTGTAAAAAGAATATAACGGGCGGTAAAAACTTTGGCAAATTCCGACTGAACAACAATCGGTCCCAAAAACCAAATAGTCAGAACCAAAAGTGTTTTCCAATTTCTCCTTAAGTTAACAAAATACCCTCCCAAACCAAGAATCATCAAGGAACCGGTTCCCATCATCATCAACCACTGCCATGATGCAAGAAGGAATGTCTTAAGAGGATCAAAGGGCCTAACCAAAAAATGATTGATCGGATAGACATAGTCCAAATTTCTGGAAGCTATCAAATGAAAGTTCGGACCAAGACGAAGGATGTTGTAAAAACCGTAACCGATGACCAATATAACAATGGTTAAAAACAGGGTCTTGAGAAAAACAGGAATATTTTTCCTGAATTCCTTTTGCCAACCGACAAAAAACCAGAGCGTCGGAAGCATCAGGACAAAGAAAAGAGCAGAGGATTTGGTAAGCCAGGCTCCTCCCAAAGAAAAGCCGGCTATCATCGCAAAGTCCAATCTTGTCTTGGTAAATGCCAGATACGCAAAAATGAATGTCCAAACGCCAAACATGGTAAGAAGAGAATCTACCAGAGACATCCTGTCAAAGAAAAAGAAGAATGGGGAAACCGCATAGATAGCTGAGGCGGCCAAGGCAGCTTTTTTACTTCTGAATAAAAGATATGACAAAAAAGAAACACCGATCATTGTTCCAAAACCCGAGACGACGGATACCAATCTTCCGGCTATGAGAGGATTTTCAATAAACTTCAAAAACGGAATTACCATCCACATAAAAAGGGGTTGTTTTCCGTCCGAAAGGGGTAAAAATCTCAGAGTCTCTTCGGCCTTCATGACCTGGGCCCAGCGGATATAAATGGCTTCATCGGCAAAGACAGGAAGAGCCGTGAGATTTACAAATCTCAAAGAAAAAAGAACCAAAACAAGAACCGCACCGATAAGATAAACCCAATTGTCTTTAAGAAACTTTTTCATTTCTTCTGCGTTTCTGACCAATCCAAAGGATTGCACTGAGTATATAATGCCTGACCGCTCCATGATAGATCTTGCTTCCCGGAATAAGTTTTTTCCACTGATTTTTTTCGTCTGCCAACTTTTTAAATGTAGCCCCGTGATAATGGGTGATCACCGAAGCCGGAAGGTAATATACTTTCAGACCTTTTTTCCAAACCCGCCTGCAGTAATCGATATCTTCAAAATATGCAAAATAGCGCTCATCAAGCACTCCCACTCTTCTTACCGCCTCAGGAGTTATAAGAAATGCGGCACCGACAACGGAATCTACCGTAATCGGTTTTTTCCCTGCCGGAGCAAATTTCTCAAAGAGGCCTTTTTGACCGAACCAATACTCTTTTATGGCATTGGCAATTGTCGGAAAGCGGTAGCAGGACATCTGCAGAGTTCCGTCAGTATTCAGCAGTTTTGATCCGACAACTCCCGCCTCAGGAGTGTCTTTTGCAAAATGGAGTAAGTTTTGAAGAGCATCTCTATGGATAACCGTGTCGCTATTTAAAAGCAAAATGTACTTTCCCTTGGCTCTTTTGATTCCCTGATTGTTAGCTTTGGCGTATCCCAGATTGCTGCTATTGAAAATCAAAGTGAGTTTGCCTCTCCAAAAACTCTCTTCTCTTATCTTTTTAAAAGCTTCAACCGAGGCGTCGCTGCTGCCGTTATCAACCAGGACAACTTCAAAAGACAAATCCCCGGACTCATTTTTAATGGACTTGATACATTTCAGAGTCAAGTCTTTTGTATTGAAGTTAACGATAACTATTGAAAGATCCATCTTCTTTTTATCTAATTTTGTTTTCTTTTTGTCTAATTTCCGTCTAATTTTCGTCTAATTTTTTTTGTCCAATTTTTAAATGAAATGCCTTATCTGATTATTATCTGAAATTCACAAAAACCGCCTCGTCCGAAACTCTGCTTAGCTTCATTTCTTTCCCGCGTTCTTTCAGGGCAATCCCCAATCTCCCCAATGCCATCAAAACAATTCTCATGTAGCCGGGGTGTTTTATAATTCGTCTTAAAACTCCAACCGCATGATTGCGGATAAGCTTGGGGCTATGAATATTTTTCCAGATAACCAGAAGCTGGTTCCGTTCCCTGATTCTTTGAACGCGGGCTTTGGGAAATTTGGCGATTGTTGTTTCGTGCTCGTGGGTAACTTTTCCTTCCGGTTCCCACAAATTTATATATCCCCGCTTTTCCGCACGATAGCAAAGATCTATATCCTCCCAATAAAAAGGCGATAACAATTTTTCATCCATTCCTCCGAGCTTCATCCAGTAGTCTCTTCTGAAAACTCCGCTTCCGCCGCTTACATAAAAACTGATGTGGGGAGACACCGATTCACTCCCCATTGCCAATTGGATATATCCTGCCGAGAAGCTGCCTTTTGCCCAACCGAAACCCTCCTCATGCAGGGAAACGGCAAAAACTTTACTGTTCTCAAAGTGCTTGAATACCGGGATCAGGAAATTTTCGGAAGGGGCAACATCCGTATTAAGAAGAAGAACAAGGTTTCCCTTTGCCATTCTGACACCCGTATTCACCGCTGAAGAAAAACCACGGTTCACTTTGTGTTTTATGAGTTTAACTTCCGGAAAATTCTTGGTTAAAAGCCTGATACTGCCGTCACTTGATCCATCATCAACAACTATGATTTCGGCGATATTGTTGCCGGGACTCTTTTTCGCCTTAAGAAGACGGGGTAAATTCTTTTCCAAAAGATTCTCTCCATTTAAATTCGGTATTATGACTGAAACAGTAAAATCTTTCATTTTTCGACTTTGACAAGGTGTAACATTCCCAAAAGAAATTTCTTGTCTACCAATATCCTGAACCCCGCTTTCTTTGAAATCCCGGTTAAAAAATTCCCTCTATATGTATGAATGTGAGTCTCGCGCCAGACTTTGCCCCTGGGATAGAAATTAAGCCACAAAAACCAAATAATTCTAAAAAGAAGATTGTCCGAAGGAACCAAAAAAACAGCATAGCCGCCTTTTTTAAGAACGCGTTTTACTTCCAGTAGAACCTTTTTCGGATCAAAAACATGCTCCAATACCTCAAGTGCAAAAACCGCGTCAAAGGAACCCGCAGAAAAAGGAATTTTGGCCGCATCCGCAACAATAAACTTCATTTTGCCTGTTTTTCTCCAATGTTTATTTGCCCAATCAACGGTTTTTTCAATGACGTCCATCCCGATAATTTTTTTTGCTCCGGAGGCGTCAAGAATGACTTTTGAAAAAGTGCCGTCGTTTCCGCCGATATCCAGTATTTCCCCCTTAACCGGCGTAATCACCCGGGAAACTTCCTTAAATCTTTTTCTGTGCCAAAACCGCTGAAGCAAATCAACTTTTATTGATTCAAAATACCAATTTTTCGGTACATTTTTATGGAGTTCCGCTGCAGTTAATTCTTGGTTACTCATTTTTGAAGTATATAGGAAACGACATTTTTTTCAAAGCTATCCAATGAAAAATCCATCGACCTTTTCTTTGCGTTTACCCAAAAAGCATGAGACCTTTTTTCTTCCCTGATAAGCTTCAGTGTTTTTTCCGCCAACTCGTCTTCAAAACTCCAGAGATATCCGTCTACTCCGTCCCTGACAATCTCTTTGTGCCCGCCGCCGTTAAAAATAACCGGCACGGCTCCGGCGGACATTGCCTCAACTGCCGTGATCCCAAAATGTTCCATCTTTTCGGGACTCTCGGTTTCGTTTTGGCCAAAACCCGACGCGCTCCAGAATATTTTTGTTTTTCCGTATAAACTTTTTAATGTATTAAAATCCGGACTTTCAATAATTTCCACAGGATATCCCTCCGCAAGGCTTTTCAGTTCATTCAATTGTCCGGAAACTCCCACCTCAGTTCCTCCTGCTAAAATAAATTTCCAGTTCTCCAAACCGGTGTCATAAAGTCTTTTAAAAACCGATACCAGAACATCCTGACTTTTGCTTTGGAGAATTTTGGAAAATCTTCCGACATATAAAATCAAATTTTCTTTGCGTTTGGACTTAAAGCTATCCGTGTCAACCGGCGGATAAATAACAATGCTTTCTACGCCGAACTCCTTATCTATCACATTTTTTGTAAACTTTGAGTTGCAGACTATCTTATTTATCCTGAAAAGCTTCATTTTATTCATCAGGCTTTTGCCGTTGACGCCATGGAAAGGGACTTGGAAGTGAAGAATGTTACGCCTTGCATGCATCAGAGGAATGCTTCCGTCGGAAACCCAAAAACATAAATCGTAACCGTCGCCTTTTTTGACATCGGGGACTATATTGACCCTACCCAAATCCATACCGAACCTTCTTTTTAAGGCTTCTTTGATTTCGGGGCTGCCCCATTCCAAATCCACGTCATAGCCTGAATTTACCAAAACATTGGCAAAACCGAGCGTATAGCGCTCTCCTCCTCCAAGAGTATCCAGATACGGATTAAATATGGCTGCTTTCATAGTAATTTCAATAATTTAGTGGTTTGGACCCGGAATCTTTTAATTGCAACTCCCATAATTTCGCGTATGTAATTAGTCTGCTGTATACCTGGTAGATTATTTCAATTACCCCGACGGTTCCGTCCAGAAAACCAAGTTTGACTATCCCTCTACTCCAAAACTCCCTAAATCCGGCAGAAGAGAACCTGAAAAAATTCATTTTGGGGTGACCCGATTTATATAAAAGTTCCGCCTCTATCGCCGACCACTTATTCGTTTTTTCAACCATGTCGTGCAAATTCCTGTGGCTTTCGTGCAGTAGAGGTTCCCTAAGGCGTCCGACTTCTCCGTCAATCAAAGGCTGTTCGTGAAGCTCGCCAAACCATCCCTTCAGATTTTTTTTCTTCATCAGACGAAGCACGTAGTCGGGATACCAACCGCCCCAGTGCATGGTGCGGCCTAAGAATTTATTTCTTCGGGGAATTGCATAGGCCGGGAATTTACCGGTCTCAACTACCCCAAGAATTTCTTCCTTAAGCCCCGGGGTTACCTCCTCATCGCTGTCAACATATAAAAGCCAGTTGCCGGCGGACAGCCTTGCTCCTTCATTCCTCCATTCGGAAAAACTTCCCTTTACATCCTCCGACCTAACTTTGACCACTTCGTCGCACCAGGCGACGGAGTCTAAAGACCTCTTAAGAAGTTCCCGATCATAGCTGCCCCCCACAAGAACTACCGCGGAAATGCTATTTTTTATTTTTGTTTTTACTTTTGATTCCTGATTCATTATCTTAGTGTCTTGCCCATAACCCCATTCCTTTTACCCCTAAAAGAGCATCCACAGCTCCCAATCTTTGCCATTTTCTTCCCGTAAAGATAAGTTTTAGAGTATCTCTCCAAACCGCAAATTTGACTCTTGGACTCAGGTGTCTTTTAGCAAAATAGAACCTATTGCGGGTTAAAAAATAGTCGTTGGTTGCGCTCCCCGACCCTCCGGTTGATGCGGAAACTTTGTGCCATAGATGCGTCCCGGGATAGTAGGCAACTTTAAAACCCGCTTTTTTTGCCCTCTGACTAAAATCGGCGTCTTCCCAATAAAGAAAGAGTGAATCATCCAGGTACCCTATTTTCTCAACCACTTCACGGCGAATGATGACGCAGGCCCCGTTTGCAAAATCAGTTTCCTCCTCTCTGTCATACTGCCCACGGTCAACCTCGTCCACTCCCCTGTGGGTAGAATAGGCATTGTCCCTGTCTATAACCCCTCCGGCATACCAAAAAACATTCCCAAGCTCATTATCTTTATACCTCTTTTTATGAAACTCGTACCCTTTTGCAAAATACATTTTTGGAGAGGTTAACCCAACTTCCGGATTTTCTTCCATAAAACCGACCAATTTCGTGACAATATTTTTCGGCAGAATCAGATCGTTATTCATCAAAATCACATAATCGGAGCCCCCCAAAAAGCCGTCTTTAATCCCCAGGTTATTTCCGCCTGCAAATCCCAGGTTGGCGCCCGCTTCTATAAATTTATAATCCATGTTCGGGAGTTTGTAGCCTCCCAGGACTTCTTCCGTTTTATCATCGGATGCATTATCGATAACCAAACATTCCGGGAGGATTCCCTCCGTATCCAGATTTGCCACATCGATGAGCTGGTCCCGGGTCAAACCAAGAGCATTTCTTGTCAAAATAACAATTGAGACTTTTGGAGATTTAGACATTTTAAATCCTTAATTTTCTGCGAATCCTGTCATACAAGCTTCCGCCTTCACTAACGGAAGCATCCGATTCCCAGTAGTGCAGTTCTTTTTCCTGGTCCTGGAAAAGATCTACAACCTCATCCAACTTTAGGTCATGCTCCTTGAATTTTTCTTTCTGCCAGACTTTGAGGTAAACGGCAAGCTCGGAAAAAGCCTGCAGTAAAGAAAGCGCCAGTCCGTGAAGCCCGTCTTTATACCCGCGTCCGTAAAAGTATCTGCTCAAAAATTCCCCCATGGGTTTGACCACAACATCCTTCCAGGAAAATTTATAACCTTCACCGATTTTTATTTTTGCATGGTGAGTGGTGTAGCGGTTCATACGGTCCAGATATTCTTCTATGGAGTCGTAATTGTGATGAATTATTGCCGAGTCCTCCTCCTCGGGAAAATCCTCACCCACTCCCTGAGTCATGGGGACCATATGAATAATTTCATTCCAGGACACAAAACCTTTTTTGAAAAGGCGGATGTTCATATCCGGCCACCAGCGTGAATGTTTGATAAAACGACCGAAAATAATGTTTTTTCTAGGAATTCTGTAATAATCGGCTTCCGGTCTTTTTAGTGTTTTTTGGATTTGCAGAATAAGGCCTTTGGAAATTTCCTCATCCGCATCCAATATCAGAATCCAGGGATTACTGGCTTTGCCTATTGCAAAATTCCTGGCAGGTTCCACATAACCGGTTTTTTTGTGGGTAAAAACTTTGGCGCCCAGTTTTTTGGCAATTTCGCGTGTATGATCAGCCGACTCCATATCGACAACAACAATCTCATCCGCAAAATCTTTAACCGAGGCAATTGCCCTGGAAATGTTTTTTTCCTCATCCAGGGTATTTATCACAACCGAAATCTTGGAGGCCATGCCTAAATTGTAGCACGAATTACTTCAGTCTTCGACAGATAAGTCTCCATAG
>DAHVYL010000030.1 GCA_027327685.1 Candidatus Woesebacteria bacterium | reverse complement strand
CTGCAATTTGCTTAAGCATGGAGACCACAACAGGAGCCGAGAGTAAGCTGACCGAAGAAACTCCATTATCATCCTTTACAGTCCAGGGCTTTTCCACTACTTCTACCTTTTTACCATTTAGCTTGAAGGAATATTCGGGAGTAATTTCGTAGTTATCAAAATTATCCAGTGCTTCAGACTCTGCAATGTGATTCCTAAGAAGAACTTTTGGTATTCCATGCAGGGCAAAGGCCTTCCTTAATATCTCCTCATCCTTGTCCAATCGTTCTCTTATCGGACCGATTCCGAGATCATCCCCTTCCTTCGGCATCATTCTAAATCCACCCTCGCATCGGGGGCTGTCGCAAAGCAGATGGAACTTTTTGGTCTTTTCATCATATTCAATTTTGCTTGTAATCAGAAGCTTGACATTTCTGGTATTTTTGCAATTCGGACATACAACTCTATATTTGATTCTTTCATCAATCACAGACTCCGGAATATCAATTAAAACAAACATGTCCGGATCCTCGCGGTAGCCAATAAGGTCCCGGAAGTATAGGGAGTAGGATACCTGATCCAATTCTCTCGGTAGGCCATCAATAAAAAGTGTCTTTCCTTTTAGATCCTCAATTGTAAGCTTAAGAAGAGCCAAAACGAACTCCGTCGGAAGAAGTTTTGATTGAGTTCGGCTGACTAAGGCATCACATGCATCCTCAAATGATATATAGCCCCTGTAGAGCTCTTTTAATCTCTTGAATTTATCCGACTTCTTAAAATTATCCCAGTCAGAACTTGTATTTCGAACCAAATCACCTATTGAAACGAGTGCTACCTTCTCCGCTCCGAAAATCTCGGTAAATATCTGGGAGTATGTCCCCTTGCCCGAATTTTTCTTTCCAATCAAATAGGCAACAAAAGTCCTGCCGTTTTTTAAATATTTCTTAATCTGGTCAATCTCATCGCCGGCTTTTGCTCTGAAATATTCCTCGCGGCCGCTTGGGCTATTAAGATCAAACTTTTTAGTTAATCCTTTAACTTTTGTGCCGATTACCGGAAACTCCAATCCTTTCATTTTTCTTGAGTAATTGTACAAATTTTTCTCTGTCCTTAAAAGGACCAATTATGGCTAAGTTAAGGCGTTTGGAAGTAAAAAGCTTTTTAGCCTCAGAGTAGACATCGGTTAAGGTAACTGCATCAATCCTTCTGCCGACTTCTTCGGGAGTCAGAATTTCGGAGCCGAAAAGCTCAGGCTCGCCAAAGAATCCGCTTACATCTTTTGTATCTTCCAGAGCCAAAGCCAAATTACCCTTCAAAAATCCCTTGGCTTTTGTGAGTTCCTTATCGGTAATTGGGAGCTCTCCGCTTGATATTCCGTAATGCTGATTAAGCATTACGGCTATGGCTTCATCAATTTTGTCTACATTGACTCCCGCATAGGTTCCCATGTAGCCGACTTCCTGATAGCGATCCATACTCGTTCTGACCGAATAGGCAAGACCGCGCCTTTCCCTGACCTCGATAAACATTCTCGAACTCATTCCCCCACCCAAAATAATTGAAAGAAGTCCCTGTGCAAATCTGCCCTCATAGTTTCTGCCCTCACTCATAAAACCCATTATCAGATGGGCCTGCTCGCTTTTTTTGGTTTGAAGCCTAAATTTAGGCCCGGCTTGTTTATTTGTAAACTGAATATTGGAATTTGTCCGCAATTTTGAACCCGAGTCCCGGAAATTCCGAAAATACTTCTCGGCCAATTCCAGAGCCGTCTTTTCGGTTACCCCCCCGGCAACGGTTACCAACATGTTTTCAGGGCGGTAGAAAGCCTTGCGATAGTTGGTAAAATCATCTCTGGTAATGCCTTTGACGGTTTTTTCCGATCCGGCAGTTTCCCAACCCAGAGGATTTCCCTCAAAAGCAAGCTCTTCAAAAATATCTCCTATATGCATCATGGGAGTATCCTCATACATTCTGATTTCCTGAATAATGGTCCCCTTTTCTCTTTCAATTTCACCTCTCTCCATTAGGGGATTTAAGACCATGTCCGAAAGAATGTCCATGGCAGACGGGAGATTTTCCTTTCCCACTTTGATATAAAAATTGGTCCACTCTTTACTCGTAGCCGCATTGAATTCTCCCCCCATCGCATCAACCGCCTGGGAGATCTCACGGGCAGTCGGGCGCTTTTTGCTGCCCTTAAAAACCATATGCTCCAAAAAGTGGCTGATTCCTCCCACCTTTTTGTCCTCATTCCTGCTGCCAGTCTTAACCCAGATGGTAACGGTTACCGACTCAAGCGAGGGCATGGGGACAGTCATAATCCTAAGGCCTGAGGTCAATTTATGAAGTTTGTAATTCATTTGCGGTTTAAAGATTGTAATTCAGTTTTGGGCAGTCTTCAATACCCGACTTAAATGTTATACAATAAATGCAATGACACCAAGCCGTGCCCACCGGTCTCGCTACATAATCAAAAGCTTTGAGGCCCAGGAACTCAATAAAAGGTCTTTTATTGTCAAAGTGGCGGACGTATTAACAACAGGCTTTGGCACAATTGCCTTTCTTTTGGGCAACATCATTATTTACGGATTTTGGGTTTTAGTTAACACGGGAAGAATCCCGGGTATTCCCATAATTGATCCATACCCTTACCCTTTTATGAATTCGTTTGTTTCAATTGAGGCTATCATCCTCTCGATAATCGTCCTCATGAGCCAAAACAGGGAAAACCAAAGGGATACTTTAAGAAGCGAGTTGGGACTCCAAGTCGAGCTCATTTCCGAAAAAGAAATTACCAAAATATTAAATCTTCTTAGAGAAATTCTTGAAAATCAAAAGAACCATAAACATGACCCGGAGCTGGAAGAAATGACCGAAGAACTTGACGCAGGCTACATCGAAAGAAAACTTACGGAGCAGTTGGAAAACTCAGCAGGAAAGCCGATTATGGAACTCCAGGAAAGAATCAGAGAAAAAATAATTAAGTAAGAGGGTCACACACAACTACATTCGTTCAGGTGTTTGAATTCCTAATATCGTAAGACCGTTTTTGAGGACCTGTCCCACCCCAAAAGTCAGGAGAAGCCTGAAATCTTCATTTTCCCCGCCGATTATCTTGTGTTTGCCGTAAAAACTATTGTATTTCGAGGCCAGATTATAAAGATAGTTGCAAAGAAGGTTAGGTGAGTATGACTTTGCCGCAAGCTCTATCACTTCGGGAAATTTAATCAAACTTCGGAGAATGGAGATTTCTTCCCCATTTAAGTCACCATATTTACCATGCAAGGTGGGACTTTTAATAGAGGTCTTTGCCAGGACGCTATTTGTTCTTGCTACGGTATACTGCAGATAGGGCCCGCTATTACCCTCAAGATTCATCATTTTTTCCCAGTCAAAGATAACATCGCTCCCCACGGAATGCATTAAATCAAAATATTTAATGGCTCCAATTCCCACGTCTTTTGCCACACTTTTTTCGTTTCCGAGCTTTTCAGCTCTTTTTATAGCCTCATTAAGAACTTCTTCCAATTTAATAGTTTTTCCTTTTCTTGTAGAGAATTTCTTGCCGTCAGGGGCTAAATAAAGCCCGTGTGCCGTATGCACTAAGTCAGTTTTACTCTCTACCAGCCCCAAAATTCTGGCTGCCGCAAAAATCTGTCGGAAATGCAGGGTCTGCTCCATTCCGACCTCATAGATAATTATTTTAGGATCCCATTTTCTAACCCTAAATCTGATTGTCGCCAGGTCACGGGCCGCATAGGTGGTCGTCCCGTCTTTTTTCAAAAACATGAGAGGGGTTTTAATTCCGAATTCAGTTAGATCTATAACAGAAGCCCCCTCTTCACCTTTGGTAAGATGCTTTCTGATTTTAGGATTATCAACCATTTGTCTCATCTCACTTTCGTAATAGGATTCTCCGAAAGCAAAATCTATTTTTACACCAAGAAGTTCATAAACCCGGGCAAATTCCTTCATAGAGACATCCACACATGCCTGCCAGATTTTTTTAATCTTGGGATCTCCCCCCTCCAATTTTTTAAAACACTCCCTGGCCTTATCTTCCAAACTTAAATCCGCTTCTGCCAGTTTGTGGAATTCAACATAAAGCTTTTCCAGAGTTCCTATGGATAAATCTTTCGGATTCTCAATCTCTATCATACAAACGAGCTTGCCGAACTGTGTTCCCCAGTCCCCCAGGTGGTTGTCGCCGACAACTTCATAGCCCAATGCCTTATATAGATTGTAAAGAGCCTGTCCGATTATGGTTGACCTGAGGTGCCCAATACCGAAAGGTTTGGCTATATTAGGTGAAGAATAATCTACTATGACAGTTTTTCCCTTTCCCTTTTCGGACTTCCCAAAATCCATTTTTTTTCTATCAATCTGTCTCAAAGTATCAACTAGTACATCTTTTTTCAACCAAAAATTGATAAAGCCGGGGCCGGCAGTTTCAACTTTCTCCACTATTTCGAGTAAGGCTTCGTCCGCCTCCAATTTTTCGATAATCCTTCCGGCCGACTCGCGGGGAGACCCGTGATTGGTTGCCGGTGCCCTGAGAGCCACATTGGAAGAATAGTCGCCGAAATCCTCGTTTTCAGGTATCTCCAAAGTGGCATCCTCTACTCCTGAAGCTTTCTTAAGCGCCCCAATTATCTTTTCTTCTATTTCGGCCATAGTTTATTTTAACAGTATTTTGCCGGAGTTGTTAATTTATCCGACATCCCTTGAAAAATATTGATTAACCCCTCCTACTTGCCCAACCAATATTTATCGCCGTCCGTCGATATGATTATGTCTCCTTCCAGATCGGTTCTCAAAACTTTAACATTATACTTTGCCAACATGTCTAAAATTTCGGTTTTGGGTAGTCCCCAAGGATTTTTACCGACACTTATTACCGCAATTTTAGGCATAAGTACCTTGAGGAGATTTTCCGTCAAACCGTTGACACTTCCATGGTGAGGTATTTTGATATATTCAACACTACCCATAGACCAGCCGGCGGCAAGTCCGTCGGAAACTTCCGGCGGAATGTCACCGGGGAAAATTGCCTGAAAGCCCAGACCTCCATTTGGCCGATTGTTAAGGCTAAGTAGATAAACTACCGAATAGAGGTTGGTTTCCTTTGAAATGTCATACTTGGCAAGTTGGCTGCCCTCTTCCTTCAACGTCAGACGGTTCAGCAAACCCTCGCTTGGGCTAAGTATATCCAAAGATATCAAACCCAACCCCAATCTCATACCCGCAGTGGGATTGATAACAGGTATACCCCTACCCCCCACCTCGGAAACTAGCGCTCTATATACCTCAGTGCCAGGATCAATCGGATTTATGAGTATTTTCCCAACCTTGTAGTTTTGAAGTACACTCACAAGCCCTGTTGAGTGATCCGCATCGGGGTGAGTCGAAATAACCAATTCAATCTCCCTATCCCAAAACGGCATATGGCGCCCCAGACACTCCAATACGCTTTTGCCGGGCCCTCCATCCGTCAAAATCTGAGTTGCCCCATAAGTAGTTAGAATTGCATCCCCCTGACCTACATTGCAGACAATAATATGAAGGTTGGAATCCGGCTCCTGGACAAAAGCAATAACCATAGCCGTAAGAACAAGTAAAAGAAAGGTAAAAGTGTATTTCCAAAGCTTCATGTCAGAAAATCTCGACAATCTCGGCAAACCACCATGTCAGAGGATAGCATATATATAGTATCAGCTTACCCAAAAGAGGAAATATCAGGCCAAATCCCCCACCTAGAGCACCCAGAATCATAATAAAGGGCACTGTCCAAAGTACCAACGCGTTTATGAACGGAGAAAGAGGGTTAAATTGACCAAAAGTAACAAAAAGAATGGGAGCAACTCCGATTTGGGCAGCCAGAGATGTCGAAAAACTCTCTCTAATGATGTTTGGCACAGATTTCAAGAACCCGAAGATCTTTTTTTCAAAAGCCATGATGGAGGCGGTAGACACAAAAGACAGAATAAAGCCGAGGTCGCCTGTCCAATCCGGTTCGACAATTAACATTACGCCTGCCGTAAGAAAAAGATTTCTCCATGCACTGACCAACCTTCCTTCGGTCTGCGACCAAAAAGTGACAAAGGCCATGATTGCAGCCCTTATCAGAGGTGCCTCAAAACCTGAAAGGAAAAGATACAAAATAATACTTAGTATAACAATCAGCATTGATTTCCTTCTCGGTAAATAAAAAGCCGTTATCCCAAAAATAAACGAAATGACAAAAGTGATATTGGTCCCTGAGGCCACAACCACATGAGCAACTCCTGCCTCTTTTACTTTCTCCCAAAACCCGACTGTCAAAGATCTTTTACTACCCAAGGTAATTCCGGCAACAAGACCGGACATGGGCTGGGGTAAAGCTTCCTGATAAAAATCAACTATCTTTTTGCGGACTGTCGAGCCAAAGCCGTGGGAGGACTCCGCTGAAAGAAGTTTTGCTTCCTTTAGTTTTCCTCCATCCACCACTCCCTCAAGAGTTACCCTGTCGCCGTAATAAACTTCGGGAAAAGCCGGGAGAGTCACTTTTATTCCCGCGGCGGTAAATGTTTGATAATTGCCGTAGGACGTGGGGTCTGAAAAAACCGTTACCGTTATTCTGACGCTATCCCCGTTCTGGTAAACGTCGGGTTTGGTAAAATAACGCAAAAGAATCAATAAAACCAATAAAGGCCAAATAACATATTTCATAAATGACCTAAATTTTCCAATTTTCGGACGATAACCCCCCGGAAAATTCAAAAATATTTTGCTTTTCCGGAGCAATTGGAATAATTAATAACCCTAGTAGACAGTTACCCTGTTTTTTATCTTTTCGTATAAAGTTTGGGTGATTGCCCCGCTTTTTACCAGGTCTTCCGGTTTTGAGTACGGACGGTATTCAGTGATCTTTTGGGCGTAAATAGGGCCAATTCCGGGCAAGGAATCAAGCTCCGAAATACTTGCTGTGTTAATATTTATTAGTGAGTTACTATCGGATGAAAAGTCGGATGATGTAGTTTGATATCCTCCACTATTTTTAGCACTCGAAACCCCCAAGCGCTCATTAACCGATAAAATGTAAACCTTTTGTCCGTCGGTTAATTTTGCCGCCCTGTTTAAATATTTATCGCTCCAGATTCTATCCGCATCCCCCGAAAAACCTCCGGCGGCAATTAATAAATCATCTATTCTGGCACTGTCGGAAAACTTATAGACTCCGGGACTTATTACCGCTCCCGATATTTCCGCGGTAATTTCCACTCCCTCCCGGGTCCCCGTAGAAGTCTGCAGTACTTCCACTTTTGTTGAGGAGAAATTGAAAGACTTTTTGAAAAACAAAAATCCGCTCCCGACCAAAATAAGTCCCAGTAAAATAATCAAAATATGATAACGATATTTTGTTAGAAGTTCTTCAAAATCGAAACTCTGCAT
>DAHVYL010000002.1 GCA_027327685.1 Candidatus Woesebacteria bacterium | reverse complement strand
GGCAAGAAATAAATTCAGCATAGTTCGGAGGAATGAGTTTCAAAAAGGAATAAATTACAGTTATATAATTTTTTGCTCCGGGTTTTTAAGTAAGGATAAGGCAGGTGTCGACATAGAGAAATTTTTAAAGACTGTCGAGTTTCAAAATAAAAAAACTTTTTTCATTTTACCCAAAGAGATTTACGGAACATTGAAAACAAATTCATTCGGAATTCCGGACAGTGCAGGAATAATATATTTAGGAGACCTCCTGGGTCCGAGGATCGATTTGGAAAGCGATCTAAAGTTCCCTGTTTACTTGAATGAGATAATCGGAAAAAGAAGTCTTTCCATGCCGGTGGGGGAAATTCTTTATCCGCTTTTTGTGAGTGACGCCGCCAAACAAATTGTCAAATGGCTTTTTGCTTTTGGCCCTTTCGGTAAAGAAACTTTTCTATTGGGGTCGGATACTTCATCGAGTGTTTTTTGGCAGGCCAATATTAAACTTGTTGGTGAAATTAAATTTGCATCTGTCATGGATAAACCCGCCGAAAGACTTCCTAGAAATGTAGAATTTTTCAGAATCGGAAAAGACCTGACATACTCTTTAACAGAGACTTATAAATGGATAAGTCTAAGACCGATAAAATACACAAAACCAAAACCTAAATCTAGGCCAAAGTTGATTAAGCCATCCTTTGGAAAAATTAAAACTTTGGTATTGCCCATCCTGATTATATTTTTACTTCCGATTTTTACCTTGATTGCCGGCGGGGGTTTAACCTATCTCTCATATTTCCAATTTCGGTCGGGGAGGGATGGATTTGCGCTGGGGGCGCTTTATGTGGGCAAACTTATTTCCGGTGTCGGCTATTTTGAGAGCGGTGCGCTAAAGCACATTCCGCTTATTGGATATGTTTACAGGGAAACCGAATATGCCTCATATGTTTTAATGAGTGTTTCGGAAATAGGGGCGGAAGGGATTCCGCTCATGAGAACCGGAGGAAATCTTCTCGGTAGTGTTTTGGGAGACTCGCCGTATTCTGTAGCGAATTTTCTTGGCGGCTCGGATGAGAGATTACAACGTATTTATGGAAAACTTTCCGGTCTGGAAGAAAGAACCATTAAAACAAAAGAAGGGGAATCTATTCTTGCGGAGTATGTTTTGTCGAGAGTCAATTTTGAAGATTACAAACAGTTGGTTTCGCAGGCAGCGGTGATAATTGACGGAATGCCCGATGTTTTAGGAAAAGACAAAAGCAAGACCTACCTGGTTTTATTTGAAAACAATATGGAACTTCGTCCGACGGGAGGATTCATAGGTTCCTACGGTCTTCTAACTTTTGACGATGGTAGGCTTTCGGATTTCGCGATAAGCGATGTTTATTCTGCAGACGGCCAACTAAACGGTCATGTTGAACCGCCTGCACCAATCAGACAATATTTGGATGAGGCAAATTGGTGGCTTAGAGATTCTAATTGGGACCCAGATTTCCCGACGTCTGCAAAGCGGGCCGAGTGGTTTTTGGACAAGGAAATGGATAAACAGGTTGACGGGGTAATTTCGGTAGATTTGAGTCCTATAAAAAATTTTCTGAAGGTGAGTGGTCCAATATATTTATCCGATTACGGCTTGGATATCACTTCAGACAATTTATATGAAAAAGTCCAGTCCGAAGTCCAGGAAGATTTTTTTGCGGGAACGCACAAAAAGGCAAGTTTTTTAACGGCCCTTTCGAGAAGCATTCTTGATAAAACGGGGGAATTGTCATACTCGCAAATGGCGTCGGTTTTAAAGCTTGTTTATGAAAGCCTTGAACAAAGACATATCCAGGTGTTTTTGCATGACGCAGGTTTCCAGGGTGCAATAGGAGTGCTCGGTTGGGACGGAGCGGTATTCACTCCGATTTGTGACGGAGGATGTTATTCCGATTTGGTGGGAATAGTTGAAGCTAACGTTGGAGTTAATAAATCCAACTATTTTGTCACAAGAGATGTTGACATTGATGTAAATATCAATCAAGGAAAGGTTGACAGAACCCTAACCTTAACTCTGAAAAACTCAGCGAGCATGGATCTTGGCCCATCCGGAAGGTATAAATCCTATGTCAGGCTTCTGGTCCCCGAAGATTCTACGGATGTAAAAATAATAAAGAGTTTTGGACAAAACTCGGAAACACTGACACCGGAAATTACAAACTCGAAAGGACGCAAGGAGATTGGAACAATTATCGAGATTTTGGGTGGAGAAACTAAGCAGTTGACGTTTTATTGGTCCGGTAGAGTTGATAAGCCAATAAGCCAATATGGTTTGTATTTTAGGAAGCAGGCGGGTGTTGATGGCCATCCAATAAGTATTACAGTAGACTCTCCGATCAAAATTTTGGGGACGAACCCGACCTTTACCTTGACCAACCAAGGCGATTACGTCTATAATACGACATTGGTTCGCGATTTATTTGTGAGACTCTCACTCTAAATGCCTAAAACAATACTTAAAGCGGAAAAAAGAACAATTGAGGGAAGAAAAGTAAAAAACCTCCGAAAGGAAGGAACGTTACCAGGAAATGTTTATGGGAAGAAAATAAAATCCCAGGCTGTTCAGGTTAATTTGAAGGATTTTGAAAAAACCTACAAGGAGATTGGGGAAACCGGTCTTCTGACATTGAGTGTCGGAAGTGAAGAAAGACCCGTTCTTATTCACAATCTTCAGTTAAATCCAATCAGTGACGAGCCGGTACATGTAGACTTTCTACAAGTTGATCTCAAGGAAAAGGTCGAAGCCGATATCCCTGTTGAGTTAATCGGTGAGTCTCCTGCTGAAAAGCAAGCCGTGGGAACCGTTGTCCAGTATCTAAATGAGATTAAGGTTGAGGCTCTCCCCACAGATCTACCCGAGAAATTTGAGGTAGATGTCAGTGTTCTCGCCGAGGTTGACCAGTCAATTATGATTAAAGATCTTAAGTATGACAAAGCTAAGGTAGAAGTGAAGACAAACCCCGATGAGATAGTGGCAAAGGTAGAACCTCCTCAGAAAGAAGAAGTTCTCGAGGTTCCTCCGGCTCCGGCCGAGGGAGAAGTTCCTGCCGAGGGTGCAGCTGAAACAACCGGTGAAGAACAACCTTCCGGTGAGGAAACCGAGAATAAAGAAGAACCTCAAAAATAACCTTAATTGCCGGATTCTTTCCGGAAATTCGGATCTATGGCAAAAGCTTGATCCTGTCTTCCTATTTCAAGCCAACCGGGAATGTAGTCGGGATTTTCATTTAAAAAATTATCCCAAAATTCCCTGTTAATATTTTCTTGGGTTTCAATCCCTAAAACCTCTTTTGTGGAAGTAATGTTTTTGATATTTACAAGGCTTAAGGTCAGTAGAATGAATGCACCGAATAGGATAAGCAGAAGTTTTGTATTTTTGTTGACCTTGAAGTCCCACATGTGCTAGTCTAAAGTATGGACCCAAATATACCGGCATCGCAAGAGGAAAATAACACCCCCCAGACAGGAGTTCCGACTCCCATTCCACCGGTAAACCCGAACCCCCAACCCGAGCCGATTATCATGCCACCCCCACAACCCGTAGCACCTATTGTAAGTGAAGTAGGCACAACCGATCAGCCGCCGGCACCTTCAATTCCACCAACACCCCAGGCGCCACCGGAGCCTGTTAAGAAAAGTTCACCAGTCTTTGTAATTGCTCTCATCCTTCTTTTGATTGCCATTGCCGCACTGGGAGGATATGTGTTGTGGACAAAGTATTTAAATAAATCCAGCACAAAGGTAGCCCCAACGCCCATTGCGATTGAGTCACCATCACCAACCCCTGATCCAACAGCTGGATGGAAAACATACGTAAACACAAAATATTTTTACTCGTTAAAATACCCGAATGATTATAAGGTTGGAATTAATGGCATGGATAGAGAAGGTCTAAATTTAGAGACCTTAGACAGTCTGGTAATATATCTTCCAGATTCCGAGAGAGTCATTGAAAATTTTGCTATTTCACTTATTTCCACAAACCCAATTAATATAAACGAGCTAATTCAAAAGCATATAGATAAGGTCACAAAACCTCAGCTGACCGAAGCATCAAAAGCCTCACTTGAAAAGGATATGGGATCGTCTATCGTAGATCCGACAATCCAGGAGCCATTACAACAGATAACGGTGGGAGGTCTGCCGGCATATGCTTATGTCATAAAAAGTAATTTTGTAGACGATGGGGGAGCGGAATATGTCGTGCCCATTCAAACCCGTAAATATATATGGTTGACACGTAATAAGGATGTGTTTCTAATTTCGTATACGGATTCCGCTCCAACAAACAATATACTTTCTACATTTAAATTTAACGACACGCCTTCGTCATCGTCCAGCAGTCCTTCGGCATCACCTGTTGCCCGTTAAGCTTTTGGCCAAGGAGCTGATATAAGAAGACTCTCCTCTCCGATTTCCTTCCAAATTTGCTCCGTAATAAATGGCACGAACGGGTGAAGTAGTTTAAGAAACACCAATAATCCTTCTTTCAGTTGTTTTGCCCCGACCTCGCCTTTTTTAGCATTTTCTATACACTCATCACAGTACCAGTGCCAAAACTCCGAGTATAGAAGTTCTGCGGCCTGGCTGAGTTTATATTTTTCAAGGTTTTTTGTTACCTTATTAACAATCTCACTCAGGCGTTTATCAAATGCCTTGTTGGATCTTGCCTCTCCGGAAAATTGAGAAGCAAATCTTGATGCATTCCAGACTTTATTGCAAAATTTCCTTTGAGCATTAATATTTTCTTCGGACAGGGATACATCATTTTCAATTAGGGCTCCCCACAGGATTCCCATACGGAGGGCATCGGCCCCGTACTTTTCTGCCATTTCAATCGGATTAATGACATTTCCTTTGGACTTACTGATTTTTTGTCCCTCCTTGTCTCTGACAAGTCCGTGGATTAATACTTCCCGGAAAGGAACTTCCCCTGTTGCATAGATGCCGAGCATAATCATTCTTATCACCCAGAAGGGGAGAATATCATAAGCTGTTTCCATAACGGATGTCGGATAAAAATATTCAAAATCTTCGGGGTTGGTCGTTTTAAGAGTCGCAAAAGGCCATTGTCCCGAGGAAAACCAAGTATCAAAGGTGTCGGAGTCTTGGGTTAGTTTATTGTGGCCGCAGGCACTACATTTATCGGGTGTAGTGCCGTCCGTAATGGTCCATTCCAGACATTTATCACATCGGTAGGCCGGAATCCTGATTCCCCAAACAATCTGACGGCTGATGTTCCAATCTTTTAGATTTCTGTACCAGTTTTTGGCAATTTTCTCGAAGCGTTCAGTCGCAAATACAACCTCTTTTTTCTTGATTGCCAGAAGTGATTTTTCGGTGAGAGGTTTAACTTTTAAAAACCACTGTTTGGAAATTGCCGGTTCTATTAGACCATGATCCCGATAGCATGTCCCAACCGTATGCTGAATGGATTCGGTCTTGGTGATATATCCTTTTTCGGCTAAATCTTTGACGACCTCGGCCCGGGCGGTTTCTGCTTTCATCCCGATGTATTTCTCGGGTGTTCCGACCATTCTACCTCCATCATCTATTACAGAAATGACCGGTAGGTTGTGTTTCTGCCCAATCTCAAAATCGGTCGGGTCATGTGCAGGTGTAACCTTCAGAGCGCCCGTTCCTGTTCCCTGTTCTACAAGACTATCGGCAATTATGGGTATCTCGCGGTTTATAAGTGGTATTTTTGCGTTAATCCCGACAAGGTCTTTGTACCTGTTGTCTTTGGGGTTAACCGCTACGGCAACATCTGCAAAGATAGTTTCCGGGCGGGTTGTGGCAATGATGATTTTTCCGTAATCCAGATAGTAAAGTTTGTCGTCGCGCTCCACATAGTCAACTTCCAGCTGCGAATAAAAGGTGCCGCAACGGGGGCAGTAATTTAATATTCTTTCTCCTCTATAAATTAGACCATCATCGTAGAGTTTTTTGAAGGTTTTATAGACAACCTTAACTATTTCGGGATCCAGTGTAAACTTGAATCTACTCCAATCGCAGGAAGCTCCCAGTTTTTTCAACTGCGATTCCATTACTCCCGTATTTTCTTTTACATATTCCCAAATCATTTTGTAGAGAGTGTCGCGGTCAAAATCGAAACGGGATTGTCCTTTCTCCTTGAGTTTTTTCTCAAAGACATATTGGGTTTCAATTCCGGCATGATCCGACCCCGGAAGCCAAAGAGCGGAGTCACCTTTCATTCTGTGGTAGCGTGTTAAAACATCCTCTATGGCGACAAAGCGCGCATGTCCGATATGAAGTGGGTCATTTGCGTTGGGCGGGGGCATGATGATGGTAAAAGGAGTTTTGCCCCTTTTTACTTGTGGGGAAAAAGCGCCGGAGTCCTCCCACTTTTTATATATCTCAGCCTCGATTTTTTTGTGATCGTATTGGGGTTCCATGCCTCACATTGTACCATCAATTCGTTATTTTTGCGTTCGGTTTTCTATCGACGAGAACAGGATCTATATACTCATTTCTTTTTGCTTTAAAGTAAGCCGCAACCCCGACCATGGCAGCGTTGTCGCCGGTAATCTTTTTGGAATATGGAAAGTGAACCGAAATATCAAACTCTTTTCCAAGTCTCCTTAATCTTTTTCTTAATTCTATATTTGCGGCAACACCGCCGCCCACCAACAAATCCTGAATTTTGGATTCTGAACTGTGGACTATACAGTAACGCAGAACGCGGATAATGTGTTCAAATGCAACACCCTGAAAACAAGCCGCAAGGTTTTGAATTTTTCTTTTGGTTAGAGGTTTTTCGGACTCGGTCAGCCGGCTCATTGCGGTTTTGAGTCCGGAGTAGGTAAAAATTCTCCTTTTTTCCTGTCCGAGTATTGGGATGGGTAGTTTATAGGAATCAATTTCTCCCTCACGTGCGAGTTTCTCCAAGGTGGCCCCGCCGGGGTATCCGAGTCCAAGCATTCTGGCCCCTTTGTCAAGTGCTTCACCAAGCGCGTCATCTGTTGTTTGGGCAAGTACCTCATATGACCCTATCTCATTGATTTTGACAAGAATTGTATTTCCGCCGGAAACAACAAGACCCAGCATGAGAAATTTTGAATCCGAAGTCTCGAACTTTGAATTTGCAAGCGGAGAAAGGACATGTCCCTCGAGGTGATTGACGGCTATTAGTTTTTTGTTGTACTTAATTGCCAGTTTTTTGGCCCTGTCAATTCCAACCCCGAGAGCTATGGAAAGCCCCGGTCCGACCGTGACTGCAATGGCGTCCATGTTGTTAATCTTTAGCCCCGAACCTTTGATTGCCCTATCAATCACCCAATCAATTCTTTCCTCATGCATCCTTTGAGCCAACGAGGGCATAACACCTCCGAATTTTGCGTGTGATGAGGCCTGTGACCAAACAATATTTGAAACAATTTTGGTTCCATCTGTTACCGCAACGGCCGTTTCGTCACAACTTGTATCGATTGCTAATATTTTCATTTTATGCTCTTCATTAAAAGTTTCCCCAATTGATTTTTCTCTCATTTTCTTTAGCTCCAAACGATATTTTTATCCAGACAACAATGGCTTCGTCGTCAAATTCACGGATAATATCAACCACCTTCTCGGCCCACTCAATTGAAATAACAGACTTATTTTTTATGAGATTTTCAAATCCCAGTGCTTTCATTTCATCTGAGTTTTCAAGCCGCCAGGCGTCGAAGTGGAAAAGTTTTTTTGTACCGCTTTCGTATTCGTTTTCAATTGCGAAAGTGGGAGATGTGACAAGTTCTGTAATACCCATAGCTCTGGCCAATCCTTTTGTAAACTGGGTTTTGCCGCTACCCATCTCTCCCTGGAGGGCAAAAACAATGGATCTTTTTCCCAAGTAGGGTTCATTTTTTTGCCAAATTTCCTTGGCGACATTTTGAGTGTTTTCTTCATTAACACTTAAAACTTCATTTTCATCGGACAGTCTGATTTCACCCTGTCTTAAAATTGCCGGTTCATCAAAAGTTGTGTCGATTACGGTTGACGGCTCCCTTACCGGGAGTGTCCCTGCATCAATCACAAGATCAATCAAGTCTTTTTGCTTTTGGCTTAAATTATTCAAAATATCGGATACCCTGTACGGCCTTTTTTTATAACTTGCGTTGGCGGATGTCGCCGTAATCGGTTTACCAAATTTTTCGATCAAAGAGCGGACAAATTTATAATCGGGAAGCCTGATGCCCAGTTTTCCGTCTTCCGATTCCACTCCCTTTGCGAGCTTGTGTTTTCCTTTGACAATGACAGTAAGAGGCCCGGGTAAAAATTCGCGGAAGAGATTCTTGGAGGCCTGATTAAGATGCCCATATTCTCCGGCCATATAAATATCCTTAACAGCAATGGAATATGGCTTTCCCAAGGGTCTATTCTTGTAGGTTGTAAGTTTTTTGACGGCGGCGTCATTGGTTGCGTCAACACCCGCTCCGTACAAAGTTTCGGTGGGATATATGATTAAGCCTCCGGATTTGAGGATATCGATAGCCGTTTTGATCGAATTTTCGTCACATTTGATAACTTGCATGGAGATATTTTACTACACTATTGCCTCAAGCCCCAACTAGTTTGCCGGACCGGTGCCTCTTAAATAAACTGCCTGCCAGGGTTTGTAATTGCTGATGAAGGTTTTATTGATAATTTCCTGCCCGTTTCTGGTTACGCTGTAATTAAAAGTAACTTTTGCACCCCAAGCCTTATAATCAACTTGTCTTATCACTCCGGCGGGAAGCGTGGGATCATCCTGATAAAGATCTTCCGGAGGAGAGATGACATTTGTCACGACCGGCTTGGAGATCGAAGAAACTCTTCCGTCGCTGGTTCCGTAAAGCTCAAAAACCAAAGAATAATTTTTAGTATCTGCAACCGCCTCGATTAAGATATAACCCGGCGTATCGTTGACAAACTTAAGGTCGGGTGACGGGCTATAGACGGTTGCGTCAAGTCCGGGAGGGGAGCCTTATTCATAATAACCCACTCTGTAGGAATGGGCCTGTCTTTCTGCAACCGGAAGTCCTGCATTTAGAATGGCACGAAATAGGGTTGAGGATACCTGGCAAACCCCGCCGCCATCCCCGAGAATTGTTTTTCCGTTACTGATTACATAGGCTTGCTGATAGCCGGTAAATGCGGATACATCTCCCAAAGTATTATTGAAAGAAAAAGTCTCTCCCGGTTTAACCAGAGTTCCATTAATTCGGCTTGCCGCCAGAGCAACATTGTGGACACGCCCCGGTATCGAGTGAAAGTAAGTTGATGAACCCCTTCCGATAAGCTCTTTGATACCGAGATTATTAACCTTGTCGGTTGTAATTTCAGGCGGGGTTTTGACAACCGGGATATTGATATCCAGTTCTTTTTCCGTCGAAGCCGCGAATTGGTCAAGTTTTTCAACAAGCAGTTTTTTAAAAGCGTCTTCGTCTACTTTCACCCCATCCAGCGCCGGTTGAAATTCGATTACTTTATTATTTTCAAAAACGAATTTCGGGTTTTGAGGATCTCTCTCAAACAAGGCGGCGGTTTTTTGAACGACGGCCGTAATTGCACTCTCCCCATATCCTCCTTTTGGGTCGATTAATTTAAATATGTCTGTGTCCCGGAGAATGCTGTCGTCATACTCAAATTTTAAAGAGATGCTTTTTCCTAAAAATTTTTCGGCACGCAGTGCAAAATCTTTTGCTTCGGCCTCATTCAAGGTGTTGTCAATAGTATCAACGGGAATCGGAATTTGTCCGCCGGCTGCCAGTGACAAATTTTGTAGAATATCATTCATCAGCTTTTCCCGGTTTACCTCTTTTCCGGCCAACCCCTTGTTGACGGATATGCCGTCATTTGTTTTAGTGATGGATGGATCAACCGGGTCTATAGAGATTTGCCCGGCAATGATTGAGACGATTTTTGCAAGCTTGTCGTTGTTTACTGAGGCGACAAGCTTTAAATTTTTCGGATAAAAAAGTAATTTGGCCCGGTTCTCAAAATCATAGAAGATATTTCCGGTTCTGGTAAATTCATAAGCTTTTGCGGCAGAGGCGGAAAAGTTGTAGGAAAGCTCTATATCGCTTGTCTTAATTTCAAAAGCCTGATCCTGATAGATCAAGGCAATTTCCGAAGGTGCCACTATGTTTTTTGATAAGACCACTGAGGCACCCTCCAAAGTATTCCCGGCCATGGGGACCCCGGCTACCGACAAATTCGGATAAACCTTGCCGTTATAAGCTATCAGGTAGGAAAGCGCTCCCGCAAGGATGATCAATACAAACGTGCCCATCCAGACCCCCACCCTTAACAAATTTTTTTTACTGAAAAGTTTGAATTTTTTCTCCATTTTAATCAAAACGACTTGTCATATTTCAGGCGTATGATACCATTTAAATATAGCCTAAATGGCCTATCTATGCCACCCTCCAATATTTATCAAAATACGAATGTGCAGAACCCCATAGGGGCCCCTGTAGTTCCACAGGTAAATCCTGCAAATGTTCCTATCCAAACCCCTCCGCCGAAGAAGAAGCTTCCAAAACCAATAATCATTATTGGAGCTATTTTGTTGCTAGCCGGTTTGGCCTTGACTGCAATTAATTTTGTCGGCAAAACCGGGGATAAAAGTTCGGGGAACATTACCTGGTGGGGTCTTTGGGAAAGTCAGTCTGTCGTGGAACCCTTAATTTCCGCCTACGAATCGGCACATCCGGGTGTAAACATCACTTATGTTGAACAATCAAAAGAGGATTATCGCGAAAGGTTGTCAAACGCTTTGGCAAAGGGTGAGGGGCCGGATATTTTTACGTTTCATAACACCTGGGTTCCCATGTTTAAATCCAATCTTGATGCTCTCCCGTCCTCGGTTATGACGGCTGCGGACTATTCCAAAAACTTTTATCAGGTAATCACATCGGACCTTTCCTATGGCAATTCGATTGTCGGAATCCCGATTGGATATGACGCCCTGACTCTTTATATAAATCAGGACATTTTTGATAAAGCGGGGAAAACCCCTCCCACAACTTGGGACGATCTGAGGAAACTGGCAAAAGAGTTGACGATTAAAGACGATAAGGGTCTGATTATACAATCGGGCATAGCTCTCGGGAGAACCGAGAATGTTGATCATTGGCAGGAAATCCTAGCCCTTTTGATGATACAAAATGGAGTAAGCCTGGGCAGCCCCGTCGGGGAAAATGCGGAGGGTGCCCTGACTTTTTTTACGCTGTTTTCGACAGTTGACGGTGTTTGGGACACAACACTTCCTACATCCACTCAAGCCTTTGCCGCCGGGAAGCTGGCTATGTATATGGCTCCCAGCTGGAGAACTTTTAATATTCGGGAAAAAAACCCAAACTTAAAATTCAAAACAGTTCCGATTCCTCAGCTTCCCAAAGATACTCCTGATGAAGCGGATATTACCTATGCGACATATTGGGCACAGGGGGTTTGGTCAAAGAGTCCAAACAAGGCCGCCGCCTGGGACTTTCTGAATTATTTAACCTCAACATCTTCATTGCAAAAGCTTTATCAAAACGAAGCGGCTATAAGAGGTTTTGGTGAAGCCTATCCAAGGGCGGATATGGCCGCTCTTCTTAAAGACCACCCGTTATTGGGATCCATCATTATCCAGGCGCCCGGAGCCAGAAGTTGGTATCTTGTCAGCCGCACTTTTGACGGGCCTACCGGAATAAATACTCAGATTTCCAATTATTTTGGTGACGCGGTTAACGCCGTGGCGACCGGTAAGAAATCGGCAACTGAAGCCTTGGCAACCGCCGCCCAGGGAGTGGCCCAAGTTCTGGCACAGTATGGGATTTCTGTAAGATAATGCCTGTTTTGCATGAATTTGCTTCAAAGAAACTATCGGGGAGAGGCCTAACCTCTCCTGAAGTTTTTTCTGTTTTTTATCATGATATTTTTGAGTATCCGTTGACCTTTTCGGAACTTATTAAGTGGACTTCTAAAAATCCGCCTGAGGTAAAGGTAAAGGTTGCCTACAAAAACGGCCTTTATTTTGTCGATAGAAATAGCTCCCTGGTCTACAAGCGGGAGTCCAGAAAAAGATTTTCCCAAAAGAAAATCAAAATTGCCGAGAAGGCCTCCAAAATTATTGCCTTGGTTCCGACCGTGAGAATGGTCGGCTTAAGCGGTTCATTGGCAATGAAAAATGCGGAGGAGGGAAGCGATATAGACATAATCATCATTACCAAAAAAGGGAGACTTTGGACAACGAGGATAATGGTTTATTTGATTCTCAGACTTTTGGGTTTGCCTTTAAGAGACCCCCGCAGTTTAAAACAGAAAGACAGACTCTGTTTAAATATTTGGCTTGATGAAAGCGATCTTGGATGGAGCAAAAGGGAGAGAAATTTCTATACCGCGCACGAAATTTTGCAAATAGTTCCGCTTGTTAATAAAAAGAAAACGTATGAACGTTTCTTGCAGAAAAACAAGTGGGCATTTAACTATTGGCCCAATGCAGTTGATTTGAGACCGATTGAGGATAGTACATTATATACGAAACTTGGAAACCTAAACCCAATAGAATCCCTTGCCTATAAAATTCAACATTTTTATATGAGATCAAAAATTACCAGAGAAGTGGTTAAGCCTACGCGTGCAATTTTCCATCCGAATGACTTGAGTAAAAAAATAATAGAAAAAATGCTCTTGACAGAAGCCGGTTGAGTTCGTAAAATAGCACTCATTGGCTTAGAATGCTAAATTGAGTATGTCAACAAAATTGAATTTAAAACCGGCAGCAGGATATCTTTTAATTGAACCTTTGGAGGCGGAAACTAAAACGGCCTCCGGGATTTATCTTCCCGATACAATTAGTGAAAAACCACAGAAAGGAAAAGTGATTGCAATTGGCGCCTCAGTCTTACAAGACGGTCAAAAAACTGAATCTCCGGCAAAAGAGAATGAAATTGTTTTCTATAAAAAGTGGGGGGGAAATGAGGTAAAAATTGGAGGAAAGGAGTACTTGTTTGTAAAGTTTGAAGATGTCTTGGCTGTAGAGATCTAAGATATCTACAATTTGGTTCTATCATTTATGTCAAAACAACTAAAATTTTCTGATGAAGCAAGACAGTCCTTGCTCAATGGGATAGACATTGTTGCCAAAGCGGTGGTAACAACCCTTGGTCCCAAGGGCAGGAACATTGCGTTGGATAAAAAGTGGGGAGCGCCGAACATAGTTCATGATGGAGTATCGGTTGCCAAGGAAATTGATCTTCCCGACCCCTTTGAAAACATGGGCGCACAGCTTGTAAAAGAGGCTGCCAGCAAAACCAACGATAATGCCGGAGACGGGACAACCACGTCAACACTTCTTGCTCAGGTGATGACTCAGAAAGGAATGGCCAAGATTAATGCCGGCGCCAACCCCATGATTGTTAAAAAAGGTATTGAAAAAGCAGTTGAGGCAGTGATAACCGAGCTCAAAAAGATGGCAAAACCAATTAATAATCAGGAGGAAATTGCCCAAGTTGCAACAATTTCGGCCGGTGACGAAGCAATTGGAGCCAAAATTGCCGAGGCTTTGGATAAAGTCGGCCGCGACGGAGTGGTTACGGTTGAGGAGGGAAAGGGTTTAACGATCGATATTGAATACAAAGAGGGAATGGAATTTGACAGGGGTTATGCATCGGCTTACTTTGTCACCAATCCCGACAAAATGGAAGCAGAGATTGAAGCGCCGTACATTCTTTTGACGGACAAAAAGATTTCTTCAATCCAGGAGCTTCTTCCTTTCTTGGAAAAGTTTGTCAAAGTTTCAAAAAACCTTGTAATTATTGCCGACGAAATTGATGGTGAGGCTCTGGCTACACTGGTCGTCAATAAATTGAGGGGCACTTTTAATGTCTTGGCAATCAAAGCACCAGGCTTTGGCGACAGGCGTAAAGAGATGTTGGAGGATGTGGCAATTCTAACCGGCGGAACAGTTATTAGTGAAGACACCGGCCGCACCTTTGAATCAATTGAAGTTACCGACCTTGGCCAGGCAGATAAGGTTTGGGCAGACAAAGATAACGCAAGAGTTATTGGTGGAAAGGGAGAAAAATCGGCAATTGATGCCAGGATTTCCTCGATCAAAAAACAGATTAGTGCGTCGGACAGTGATTTCGATAAGGAAAAATTTGAGGAAAGATTGGCTAAACTTGCAGGGGGAGTGGCACAAATAAATGTTGGCGCGGCAACCGAGGTTGAGTTGAATGACAAAAAAGAAAGAGTAAAAGACGCAGTGGGGGCCACGAAAGCGGCGATCGAGGAAGGAATCGTTCCCGGAGGAGAAACGGCTTTTTTGAGAGCAGCGGGTGTTATCAAAAATATTAAAGTTGAAAAAGGTGACGAACAGATCGGTGTTGATATAGTCAAGGAGGCTCTTGAAGAACCCCTTAAGTGGCTTGCTAAAAATGCAGGCGAAGACGGGGATGAAGTATTGAAAAAGGTGCTTGCCAAAAACGATACGGATTTCGGCTACAATGCACTTACCGGAGAATACGGCTCAATGACCAAAATGGGAATAATTGATCCCGTCAAAGTTACAAGAAGCGCACTCCAAAATGCAGCAAGTGTTGCCATGATGGTTCTCACGACCGAAGGATTGATTACGGATATCCCCGAAGAAAAGAAAGAACCGGCACTCCCCGCGGGAGGCATGGGTGGAATGGACTACTGATGTGGCGGGAAGCCGAAAAATTTCTCCTGAAAGATAAAGACATTGCACCCCTGATTAAAAAGTGGGGACACTGTACAATTAAAAAGAGTCCGAGACAGCGGTACTTTAGAGATCTTCTCGAGGCTATAGTAAACCAGCAGCTTTCGGGGAAGGCAGCCTCCACAATTTTTGGCAGGGTAAAAGATTTGTGCAAGGGAGATATCAGCCCCGAGATTATATTGGCTCTTTCCGGTGTCCAACTTCGAACTGCCGGGCTTTCATTTGCCAAAATAAAGTACATAAAGGATTTATCAACAAGAATAATGAATAATGAGTTGAGGGTTATGAGTCTGGGCAGGTTGTCGGATGAGGAAGTCAAAAAAGAATTAGTGGCGGTTAAGGGGATAGGAACCTGGACCGCGGATATGTTTCTAATGTTTTCCTTGGGCAGGCCTGATATTTTTCCGGTAGATGATCTTGGAGTTAAAAACGGGTTTGAAAAAGTGACAGGGAAGAAATTTGACAAGATCGGCTCTGCCGGGTTTGCCCTTAAAAATTGGTCTCCCTATAGAACCGTTGCGTCGTGGTACCTGTGGAGGTCTTTGGAAAACAGATAGTTTATCTGCTCAAGACCGTCAGGGGATTGAGAGGGATGTCGTTTTGGTAAACTTCAAGATGAAGGTGTGATCCGGTGGCACGCCCCGTTGCACCCATTTTCCCGATTTCCGTGTCCGTACCGACGTTTTGACCCGTCTTTACTTCGATCTTAGACAAATGAGCGTAGTATGATTCAACACCGTTTTTGTGTTCCAGGACGATAAGATTTCCATAGCCTGTGCGGTCCCATCCGGCGTATGCAACAACGCCAGCCATGATGGGCCTGATAGGTGTTCCTACGCGCCCTCCGAAATCCAGTCCTCTGTGAAAAACACTGTAGCCCTGATTGATTTTTATCTGAGTAACGGGATAAATCATACTTTTTTCGGTTGTGAGGTTTGTTTGGGACGCGATGACTATATTTTCCGATCCTTGTGCCTGGGCTACGCCAGTTTGGGGAATGAATGTAGCCGCAATAGCAATCACGGCAAAGTATCTGGCCATAATTTTGCTTATATTTTTGTGGTCAGCAAAGTATCGGGCAAGCCTTCCCGGGAAGCTTCCTTTTCTATATTTCCTTCTGACTACGGAGGGGTCGGGAAGAATGGACTTTTCCAGCAGAGGCTTTCGCCTCTTGACCAGTTTTACGTCAAGCTGGAGGCGATACTTGGGCAACTCAACATTAATTTTTCTCATAGCGGGCAGGCATAAAAAATCCCGCTTTGTGCGGGACAAGTCGCAATTCTACAGTATGAAAAGCCCAAATGTCAAGTTTGGAGGTTTAGAATTTTGAGGCCACGACCAGAATCGAACTGGTGCATAGCTGTTTTGCAGACAGCCGTGTTTCCTCTTCACCACGTGGCCAATGCCTGTATTTTATCATCTGGCTCGGGAAATGACCAAGCTTTGTTTACCACTGGGTTTACCATGTGCTACACTCTGACACACTGAAAGCGATCAGGGACATTATAATCATCATTTTTTCCCTGACAACCATGGTTTTGACAGGACTTTTTTTGGCAGGCAGTTTTAGTCCTAAACCCGGCGGAATAAGGATAGAAACCACCCCGGAAGCTTCGGTTTTCATTAACGGCTCTTTGGTAGGTGAAACTCCCTATAAAGGTTCTTTTAAAGCGGGAACTATACTTTTGAGACTGGTTCCCAAGGGGTCCAGTGAAAATCTTATTCCATTTGAAACATCGCTCACCCTGGCACCCGGCATAGAAACGGTTGTGGGTAGGAATTTTGGGATGAGTGAGGATAGCTCGTCCGGATATGTGATTTCCTTTGAGAAAACGGGGTCCCGGACTGCAGGACTTGTGGCGATTTCCCAACCGGACAATGCTCAAGTTTTAATCGACGGGGTCTCGAGGGGTTTTTCTCCATATAATGTCTCGGCAATTGCTCCCGCAAAACATACAATTACGATTAAGTCTCCGGAATATTCGGATTTTTCAATGACGATACAAACCTTGGTTGGTTACAGACTGACATTTTATGGAAAATTGGGAAGAGGGGGTGGCCAGGATTCTTCTCCGGGCGATAAATCTCAAGGGACGGTTAAAATTGTCGAAATCTTAGATACCCCTACAGGATATTTGAGAGTCCGTTCGGAACCGGGTGTCGGCGGAGAAGAAATCGCTCAGGTGAAACCCGGAGAAAGCTTTCCCTATCTTGATACGGACGTAGCAACGGGTTGGATCCAGATTCAGTATGAAGCAACAAAATCAGGATTACCATCCGGAATTGTCGGATGGATATCCGGAGATTACGCCACAGTTAGCGCAGTAGCAAAGTAGAAATTATTGGACGATGGAAATACCGCTATACAAAACCCAGTAAACCAGAATTACCCAAAGAAAAACTGCCACAATCAGGGCTTTGTCCGTCAGAAGGAGTTTTTCCGGAGTCTCGCTCTTTCCTTGAAAGATAAGTGATTCATATCTCATTATTCCAAAAATAGTGACTGGAATGGTAAACATTAAAAGTTTACCTATTGTAGTTGTCCTGGACAGCTCTGCCAGTATTATCCAGAAAGGCGGAGAAGTGCGCGGGCTTTCAAAAAAAGTAAAAAGAGACCAAGACATCCAGGAAGCATTTCCAAACATGGTCACGTATGAATTTAACAGATCTTTTTTGTAACTCCCGAGACTTTTTCTGGTTAGGCCGCCCGTGTCCTGAACAATGTTAAGCTCCGCCCTTCTTTTGCCCGATGCCAGGAAAAGTGCGACCGAAATTATACAGAGAAGAAACCAAACCGAAAGATGGGCATTAATGACGAAAGCTCCGGCGTAAACTCTCAGAACAAAGCCTGTTGCGATAAGGATGATATCAAGAGTGGCAATGTTTTTGAGTACCAAACTATAAAAAAACTGGAGAATTAAATAAATTATGATTATTGTCAGAAAGATTGGATCCAATTGTCCGATTGAGGCAGTTACGATTGCGGCAAATATTAAGGCCAAAGCTTCCAAAACAGCAAGCGGTACAGGAAGAGACCCTGAGGCAATCGGTCGGAATCTTTTCGTAGGATGCAAACGGTCTGCTTTCCTATCAAAAATATCATTGATGATGTAAGTCGCCGAGGTTGTGAAACAGAAGGCAATGAATGCCCAGACTGTCTTTGTCAGATAGGCTTTATCAAAGAAATATCCGGATAGAAATATCGCGGCAAAAACAGAAAGATTTTTGATCCAATGGATAGGTCTGGCC
>DAHVYL010000029.1:3851-7500 GCA_027327685.1 Candidatus Woesebacteria bacterium | reverse complement strand
CTTTTAGAAACTTTTACTTCATTTCTAATTTCACTATAGCTTTTGCCCTGTTTTCTTAATTCAATTACTTTCCTCTTTTCGAGAAGTTTTGTCATAATCGAACACTGGAATTAGTTTTACACAAACACATTCCTAAGTCAATTGGATGAGGTAATCACCGGAAGATGGTGTTTAATCTTTAGGTTTTGGTAAAACCTTCAAAAGTTTTATTATCTCTTCTTCGTCTTCACCTTCAAGCGCATCACAAAGATTTTCCAATATTGGTAAAATCGATCCCTCTTCATATCTCCCAACAAACCTTTCAGCTAATCCACGAGGTCCGTCGTATGCATATCTACCTTGATCTATCAACACAACTGATTGGGAATAAATCTCCAATTCCATTTCTCCCATACTCTCTACGTTTACATAAAATTTACCATAACCTTTAAACCTGAAAAGCTCTAGATAAGCGTCTTTATCTGACCAAACGAAGCGTCCGGGGTTATATTCCCATGCATGTCTGTCAAAGTAAGAGTCATGTTATTTCTTCTTGAAGGCTTGAGGCATTTCTTCCCAATCTCTATGTTTCCTAATCTTGAGGTTTTCCTCCCAAATGGCATTTAGTGCCGGCATATTGATATCAAGTTTCCTGGCAAGTCCCAGAATCCCCACCATATCTTTGGGAAAACAGGCCCCGCCAAATCCCCTATCGCCATCCGGGCCCGGAACACCCAAATGGGTTCCTATCCGAGGATCCATCTCGACTCCTTTTTGCACATCCAGATAATTAGCTCCGACCTTATTTGCAAGTTCATAGAATTCATTGGCCAGAATAACTTTACTGGCAAGCATGAGGTTGCTCATATACTTAATTACCTCAGCACTTGTAGTATCGGTAATTATATATTCCTGATCCGAAGGTAAAATTGTCTCGTAAAGCTTTTTAACTCTATCTCCCACGTCGGGGGCGCTACACCCGATTACTGTTCTATAAGGCTTTAAAAAGTCTGCATCTGCGTTTTTCTGGGTTAAAAATTCAGGGTTCATCACAAAATTTATACTGGAATACTTTTCGGACAGTTTTTTTGTAGTTCCGGGAAGAGAGGTCGATTTGATAATTACAATCTTTCCGGGACTTTTAACCCTTTCGGCAACTTCCCCCACAACCTCTTCAACAATACTCATATCCATTCCGGAATAATCGGAAAAAATTGGTGTGGGAACACAAATGAAGATAAAGTCCGAATTTCCTACAACTTCATCCAAAGTGTTGGGAGATTCTTTATATTTGTCGTAGCAAAAAATTTTATTTTCCAGATTTGTAGCAAAGCCCGTACCCGTTGCATGACCTACATAGCCGTTACCGATAATGCCAATTTTGTTCATAAACTAATATTTTAGATACTCGATATCCGATACTATGAGAAAACTGGAAAAAAATCAACCTCCTAAAGGTCCGACCTTCTTGCAATCTCTGCCTCAACTAACTTTTCGTCTCTTCCGTACTTAAGCCTACTCATTTCTTTAATAATTTCGGCCACCCTTTCATTTTCGACGGCTTTTTGCTTGGCCATATCTTTACTCAGGTCCATCGAAAAAGGAGGGACGGGTTCGTTATTTACGATCGTTTTGCAATAGGCATGATAGCGTTCAACGTTTAAGAGGTCGTCTTCTCCGAAGGTGGGTGTAAATTCGTGCTGCAGGTAGTTGGCGTCGGTTACCCCCACCCTGAAAGCGACAAGTGTTCCGACATTGCCAAAAACGGCATTTTTAACTTCTTCCTCGACTTGCCCGATAAACTGGTTGGCAACACAAAGACCCAGGCGATATTTCCTAGCCTCGGACAAAATTACGGCAAAGTCCGGTGTGGCAAAATTCTGAAACTCATCAACATAAAAGTAAAAGTCGCGGCGTTCGCTCATGGGAACATTGGCCCTGCTCATTGCAGCCATGAGAATTCGAGGAACCAAAAGAAGTCCCAAAAAGTTGCTATTCTCCTCCCCAAGTGGTCCCTTGGCAAGATTAATAAGTAGGATCTTGCCCTCATCCATGATTTTTCTCATATCAAAGGAGCTTTGGGATTGCCCTATGATATTTCTTATAAGTTTATTTGTAACAAAGCGGCCAAATTTTGAAACGGTGTAGTCCAGAACTTCCGATTTGTGGAAATCCGAAGTCTGGGCAATTTGGTCTGTCCAATAACGTCTGACAATCGGGTCGGAAACTTTCGGAAGAAGCCTTTGCACAAATCTCGCATCAGTCATTGCTCTCATAACCTCGACAAAAGTATTTCCGGGCTCACTCATTACCGTGAGCATGGCGTTTCTGACTCCGTGTTCAAAACGCGGTCCGACAATTCCGGTTTTGTAAGGATCAAAAAGTTTATACATGAGGTTTATCACGGAAGTTGCCGCAAAATGTTTTTCATCCTCGGTTCTGGCTTCCAAAAGATTCATTCCAAGGGGGCGTTCCGTGTCACTTGGATTAAAGTAAATCACGTCTTCAGCCCGCTCCGGCGGAATAAGCTTTAAAATATCCTCAACGGCATCTCCGTGGGGATCCATAAAACAAACACCCTTACCTTCCCTGATGTCTTGCAAAACAAGGTCTTTCAGAAGTTCTGACTTGCCCGTACCGGTTTTACCGATGATATAAATGTGCCTCATCCTATCTTCATTGCTGATATAGACAGGTCTTCTCACTCCTCTATAGGCACTCACTCCAAGATAAAGGCCTTCTGTGGGAATCTGAGAGGGCGCGGGAGCAACTTTTGCATTAAGCCAGTAAATATGCGGGGTGGTTACCTGTTTATTTGGGAAGTGAAAAATAGTTGCCAATTCCTCAGAATTCAAAATCGAGACATGGTTTCCAAAAACGTTAAACATCGGCTGGTAGCGGTACAGGAAATCTTCCATAAAGGAGGATTTTCTGTTTATTTTCCTTCCTTTAAGACCATTCAGATCTCCTGCAAACTGTGCGAAAGACCCTGCGATGTTCGTTACTGTTCCTTTGGCTGTTTCCTCGTCTTTAGATACGGCAATAATTCTTATGGAAGTTTCAAAACCCGGTTTGGCAATTTTTGCTTCAACCGCCTCCAGGGTTTTTCCCGAGGTTGAGAATTTTGCTTTTTCGGCATCGCTTTCCTGTTTCTTGGTATCGCTTACAAACTTTCCTCCCTCTTTCTGCCAATCGTTTTCGGCAGGAGAAATAATAACTTGGATTACTGCGGCATCTTCACGACCCATTTTTGCAAGAGCGGAGGTAATTCCAAGCAAGGGATCGGTTGCCAGATCCTTAAATGTTTTAAGCGGATAGAAATTACCTTTTCCAAGTTGAAATGATTTATAGGCAACTTTTCCATCGCCCTCAAAAATATTGTACTCATCAACTTCTACTACCTCGGCTTCAGGATAGGCGCCGTTTATCTGCTTCTCCACCAAGTCTTTAAGTTTTGTGGGAACCCAGACATAGAAACGAATATCCTCACGCCTTGCCACTATTTCAAAAGAGATTGCCGGCTGAACGGAAAACTTTTGCTTCCATCCGCCTTTTTTGATCGAATAAAGGCCGGCAAAAAGCTGTTCCATTACGTCAATCTTTGTTTCGTTGTGTCTGGGAACCGCTACTTGAAGAAGCACCGAGTCAATCGATTTTTTTTCTCTATCCC
>DAHVYL010000029.1:0-3841 GCA_027327685.1 Candidatus Woesebacteria bacterium | reverse complement strand
AAATTGCGTATCCAAAAGCAACCAAAAGAAAAACCAGAAAAGTGATAAAAACAAGCACTGTCAATATACCTGTGTAGTTTATTGAATCAAACGGCATTTATTTTCTCCTTTCCGATAATTCTCCAGCCAAAATGCAGGGCTTTTTGAAAAACCCTTTTCCAAAACTTTCCCAACCAAGTCCGGGAGGAATCTACGGAGCCTTTTGACCAGTCATCCAATGTTTTTGCGTCTGCAGGGAGGGTCACTTCAATAATTTGCGTAGGCGGAGTCTGAATCAGGGACTGACCACGGTCATCCTTAACCTGGTCGCTAAAGTTTTTCGGAACAACCTGAATTCCGGTACTCTGTTGAAGTGTCTCCGGTACTATAAACTCCTCATTTCGCTCGGTAATTTGAGGTTCTCCTCCTCTAATTTCAGGTGTGGCAGGCATATATCATATTGTATATCAGATAGTTATGCTCTCCAAGCCTTTTCTTTTATTTTCTCTTTGAAGTTTATGTATCTGGCCAAAGTATAAACATAATCGGAAAGCCGATTAAGATAAATCAGTAAATCTGAATTGACTTTTTCCTTCTTTGAAAGAGTGACAACTTTCCTTTCCGCACGTCTTACAAATGTCCTGGCCATAAAAAGCAGTGCCCCAGCCCTTCCCCCACCCGGAAGTATGAAGTGATTTAGTTTCGGAAGTCTTTTATCCATTTCGTCAATTTCTTTTTCCATTTCTCTAGTCAAAGTTTTTTCTATCTTAAGATTGGCGCCGGCCAATATGGCTCCGATTTCAAAAAGGTGTCTTTGAATTTCGATTATTTTGATTTTAATTCTTCCGCTTTTGGTAAAAGAGGCCGTTAATCCCAAAAAAGTATTTGTTTCATCGATGGAGCCTATCGCATCAATCCGTAAAGAAGCTTTACTCACCCGGATTTTTTTGGATTTGTCACCGGAAAAAAGTCCCGTTTCTCCTTTGTCGCCTGTCTTGGTGTAAATAGCCATTCGGCGTTATTTTAACACTCGGAGTGCCCACATGCATGACATTTGGAGCAACCTTCCTGATAGACAAGTGCAGGAGATCCGCAGGCGGGACAGATATCACCGATTGCCTTCATTTCGTCTTTTAGAACCGCTTCTTTTTCATCCGGAACTTCATGATTACTTTCTCCATTTGCAAATCCGAAGTGAAGGGAAAGAGCTTTAGCAACAGCATCGGGAAGAGATCTTATTTTGTTCGGACCGAATCCGACCGACCTTCCTCCACCGATTCCTTTGAGTTGTTCAACAATTTCCCTGGCACGTTCTATGGGCGGCTTATGGTTCCCGAATCTTAAAGTGGTAGAGATCATTCTTCCTAAAGCTTCCGCCATTGCCGCAACCTCGCTCCCCGCTTTACCAATGGTGATGAAAACCTCAAACGGATTGCCGTGTGTATCCTGATTTACCGTAATAAATGCGCTTCCCAAAGGTGTAACAATTCTATAAGTAGCTCCCTCAACTTTTAGAGGCCTTTCCAAAATAAGCTGAGGTGTAGTTTCTTCTTTCTTTTCTTCTTTTTTGTTCAGCCCCAGATTTAATACTTGCTCGCTCTTACTACCGTCTCTGAAAATAGTAATTCCTTTGCAATTGCCCTCCCACGCAGAAAGATATGCCTTTTTGACATCGTCCACCGTTGTGTCGTGCCTTAGATTGATTGTTTTACTAACTGCATTCTCGGTATATTTCTGGAATGCCGTTTGTGTTCTTATATGCCAATCTATGTCTATTTCGTGAGCTGTACCAAAAACTCTTTTGACATCTTCGGGTATCTCCGGAATATCCCTTATCACTCCTTTTTCGACAACTCTCGCCATCAGCTCTTCCGACCAAAAACCTCGCTGTCGCGCAACTTTTTCAAAATCAGGATTTACAAAGGAAAGCTTTCTATCAAGATGTTTATCTTTAACGATGTGTTGATAGGCAATAGCAAACATGGGTTCGATTCCACTACTTGCTCCTGCAAGAATTGAGATTGTCCCGGTCGGGGCTATTGTTGTAACAGTTGAGTGTCTCCTCGGCGTGCCCTCTCGATATATTGAAACCGGCCAAAGGAAGAAGGGTCCTCTTTCCTTTGCCAATTCCTGTGATGCGCCAACCGCCTCATCCTGAATGAATTTCATTACTTTTTCGGCCAGGATCATTGCCTCCTCACTATCATAGGGGATTCCCAAACCAACAAGCATATCGCTCCAGCCCCCCACCCCAAGACCGATTCTTCTGATATTGAAGGCTACTTTTCTTATTTCCGGCAGCGGGAACGGGTTGACTTCGATTACATTGTCTAAAAACTTTACTGCCTGATGTGTGACTTTTTTGAGTTTATCCCAGTCGATTTCTTTTCTACCGTTTTCCTCTTTTACAAAGTATGTCAAAAAGATGCTGCCCAAATTACAGACATCAAAGGGGTAAAGCGGCTGCTCGCCGCAAGGGTTTGTGGATTCAACCGGTCCCATGGCCGGAATCGGATTGGCGGTGCCTTGATTAACCCGATCGATAAAAATAAGTCCCGGGTCTCCGGTTTTCCAGGCCATTTTTGCAATCTCGTCAAAAACCTTTCTTGCCGAAAGAGTCCCCACCACAGTTTTTGATCTCGGGCTGACCAATTCATATTCTTCGTCCTTATAATATGCCTCTATAAATTTGTCGGTAACAGCTACCGAGATATTGAAATTAGTTATTCCCCCTTCTTCCTTACAATGGATAAATTCCAAAATATCGGGGTGATCAACCCTAAGTATACCCATATTTGCCCCTCTTCTTTTACCCCCCTGTTTGACTTCATTGGTTGCCGCATCAAAAATCCTCATAAAGGAAACCGGGCCCGAGGCTATTCCGGAAGATGTTTTAACTACTGAACCGCTTTCTCTTAATCTTGTGAATGAAAATCCGGTTCCGCCTCCGGTTTTGTGAATTAAGGCCTGGTATTTGAGTGCATCAAAAATTCCTTCCATGGAATCCTCTACCGGTAAAACAAAACAGGCCGAATACTGAAGACCGTTGCCTGTTCCTGCATTCATCAGTGTTGGGGAGTTCGGCAGAAACTCCCTTGAAATCATGAGGTTATAAAACTCCTTTGCCAGGGATTCGACTTCTTTTCTTTTCTTACCCCACCTGGCTTCTGCCGAGGCCATTTCCCAGGCAACTCTCCAGACCATATCCTCGGGGGTTTCTATCGGCTCAAGTTTGTCATTCTTGACTAAATATCTTTCTTCCAAAACCTTCAGTGCCTGTTCTGTCCAGACTCCCAGAGGAAGCGCCGGATCCCTTTCCGGGCGCTCTCCGACTTTCTTTTTCACTTCAGACATAATTTCTTCATAGGACGGAGCAATCAGGTCATTAAGGGTAACCCGGGTTTGTCCGTTCTTGTAAACTAACTTTGCATGCTGTTTTGGGGCATGAATAACATTCTTCTGTTTCGCTTTAACCGTCTTTTTTTTGTTCCTGTCGGTAGTTTGTAATGTCATCTCAAGGTTTTTCAATCAATCTCTCAAAATCACTTAAATCTTCAAACTCAAGGTAAACGCTGGCAAATCTGAGCCAGGCAACTTTATCTATTTTCTTCAATCTTTTCAAGACCGCGCTTCCGACTGCTCTGGTGGAAATTTCCTGTTTTTCACTTCTCAACATCTCCTTTTCCACCTGATCAGTGATATCGTCAACCAGCTCCAGAGAAACCGGACGCTTCTCAATTGCTCTGAGTACTCCCCTTTTAATTTTCTCTTTATCAAAAACCTCCCGTCTGCCGTCTTTCTTGATCACCCAGAGAAAACTTCTTTTGACCTGTTCGATTGTTGTAAATCTCTTACCGCACTT
>DAHVYL010000028.1 GCA_027327685.1 Candidatus Woesebacteria bacterium | reverse complement strand
AGTCAAAAAAGAAGTTAAAACCAAAAAATAATGAAAACATTTCAACCGAGGCAGTCAGAAGTAAAAAGAGAATGGCATCTAATTGATGCCAAAGACGAGATATTGGGTAGGCTTTCTACAAAAATTGCCGAGCTTTTGACAGGTAAGGGAAAAGCAACTTATAGTCGCCACATGGACTCCGGGGACTATGTTGTTGTAATTAATGCCGAAAAAATTATGGTAACAGGCAGAAAAGCTTCACAGAAAGTCTATAGAACACATTCGGGCTACCCCTCCGGTTTTAAAGAAAAATCTTACGATATGGTCATGAGATCCCACCCGGAAAGAATAATTGAGCACGCGGTTTCCGGAATGATTCCTGATAACCGGCTCAAGAAAGAAAGAATGTTAAGGTTGAGAGTTGTTGTCGGAGACCAGAATCCGTTCGAAAAGGAATTCACTAAATAACATGGCGAAAGTAAAAAAGATTAATTACACATTTGCGGTAGGAAGAAGGAAAGAAAGTAATGCCCGTGTCAGGCTTTACCGTGGAAAAGGAGAAAGTACGGTTAATGGAATGCCGGCAGAAAAATACTTCCCGGGAGAGATTGCTACAAAGGCAATTGCCAAACCTTTCGGTGCAACTGAAGCATCGGATAAATATTATTTTTCCGCGAAGGTTGCCGGAGGCGGAAAAGATGCACAGCTTGACTCTCTTGTTTTGGGAATTTCCAGAACTCTTGTCAAGGTTTCTCCTGATAAACACAGAACTGTCTTGAAAAAATTGAATCTTCTTACCCGTGACTCCAGAGAAAGACAAAGAAGAATGGTCGGAAAAGGCGGAAAATCCAGGCGTGCAAAGCAATCTCCAAAGCGTTAAGCTATTAGTTTCTGAAAAACCTGCATAGATTTTTTGTCTGTGGCCATCAAAATGTTGTATCAGTTTCGGTAACTGAAAGGTCTGATTTATGTTAAAATACGCTCACAACGGAGTATAGTATAACGGCAGTACACCGCGCTGGGGGTGCGGTAATCTCAGTTCAATTCTGAGTACTCCGACACTGTAGGATGTAGCAACTTATTATTGACTTCGTATTTTTCCGTCTCTAATATGAAATCAATGAGACAGAAGGGATTTGCTTCGTTGGCCTTGTTGGCAATAGTAGTCATCGGAATGGGTGGGGCTATATTATATTATTATTTAACTCAAACTCAAAACAAGGTGCCTGAAGTTGACAGTAGTCCAACATCAAAGGTGTTGCCTACAGCGTCTCCTGTAAACCGAGGACAACAGAAAAGATTTCAAAATAGTCAGTATTTGTTCTCTCTGGAGTATCCTACTGACTGGAGTTATAAGGAGAACGATCCATATGTTCCCAATTTGGCTGAATACACGGTAACTTTTTCTTCAACTAGCCAAGATACAGTGTTGGATGTGTGGATTAAGAATGGGGATTGGGCAGGTATTGAACGGGATCTGCTAAAAGACAAAGGCGCCATCAGGTCCACGGTGGCTGGGCAGCCGGCCATCATTCAATCTCAAGACGGGGCCAGCAGAGTTACTTTTGTAAAGCACCCATTATTAATAGGAAAAGTTTTGGTATTTACAAATATTGGTGATAATTTAGAAGCAGCGGATCAAATTCAACAAACGCTCAACTTTGAATGATTAAGTGGACACCCAGAATACCCAAACCTCCCAATTTAGATAAATCACAATTCCACAAACATTATTTAAGAAGAATTTTGTCTTTGTTTGGAGTAATTATTTTTGGTGGGATGTTGGCACTTTATTTACCTAAGAATTCCGTAATGGCGTATGTGACTATCATTGCCACATTGCTACTTTCTCTTGGTTTGTACATGTCTTGGAGAAACTCCCTTTTCTCATACTGGTACTCAAACGGGGCGGATAAATTCTATTATGAAGACTATTCCTGGAAAGATAGTCTGACTATTGGCCTCATTTTGCTTTGTGGACTAATCCTAGTGGGGCTGGCTCTAGTTTATGTAGCTTCGAGGATAAATTTTTCCAATGTCCAGTCTCTGTCAGTATGGCTAGGTAGGTTTATTTAATGTTCTTATTGACTTCGGGTTTTATTTGCAGAATAATGACTCTAGACGAAGGGTTAATAATTTCCCCATTGAATTTATTTTCCCGTCGTTGTAAAAGATAAAGACAATGCCAAAAGCAAAGAAACCCGAAATTGAAGCTCCGATAAAACAGGAGGGTGGTGCCGCAAAACTTCAGGCAATCAGGCTGGCTATGGATCAGATTGAAAAACAATATGGTAAAGGCTCAATCATGAGGCTTGGTGAGAGAACCCCCGAACAAATGAAAGTAGAAGTCATTTCTACCGGATCAATAGCGCTTGACTTGGCATTGGGTGTTGGAGGTCTTCCCAGAGGCCGTATAATCGAGATCTACGGGCCTGAAGCCTCAGGAAAGACCACTCTGGCACTTTCAGCCATAGCCGAGGCCCAGAAGGCCGGTGGACAGTGTGCGTTCGTGGATGCGGAGCATGCGCTTGACCCGACACGCGCCGAGGTAATCGGAGTAAATCTTGACGAACTTCTTCTTTCCCAACCCGATACGGGAGAACAAGCCTTAGAAATTACGGAAACGCTTGTTCGCTCCGGGGCTCTTGATGTGGTGGTTGTAGATTCTGTAGCGGCCCTTGTTCCCAGAGCTGAGCTTGAAGGTGAAATGGGAGACGCGGTCATGGGTATGCAGGCACGTCTTATGAGTCAGGCTTTGAGAAAATTAACGGGCGCTATCAGTAAGTCCAAGACTGTTCTTATTTTCACTAACCAGTTGAGACAAAAAATTGGGGTTATGTTCGGTAATCCCGAAACAACACCGGGTGGACTGGCCCTAAAGTTTTATGCATCTGTCAGAATAGACGTGCGAAGAATTGATATGATCAAGGACGGTGAACAAGTAATTGGAGTCAGAGCCAGAGCCAGAATTGTCAAAAACAAGGTTGCTCCTCCGCTCAAGGTTGCCGAGTTCGATATCATGAATGATGAAGGCATCAGCCGTCCGGGAGGTCTTTTGGATGTTGCCAGCGAACTTGGAATAATTGGAAAAAACGGCTCGTTTTTTAATTATGAGGGTAAACCCGTAGCCCAAGGCAGAGAGGCTGCAAAAGCATATATTAGGGAAAACGAAAAGTTTGCCGTTGAAATCGAAAAGAAAATAAGAGACATGGCAGCATCAGGGAAGAAATTACCCAAGGAAATAGGCGAGGAGAAGGAAGAATAATTCAGACGACTTCCAATTGCTCCAGTTAGTATAATTAGGTTAGTTATGCCGACTGTTACTTTACTCAAACCTCAAAAGAATGGCAAAAGGGTTAATGTGTATCTGGATGGGGTTTTTGGTTTCGGAATAGATCTGGACAACCTGGTTACCTCCCATATAAAAATCGGGACGGAATTGACAGACGAGGAGGTCAAAAAGATAATCTTCAAGGCAGACTTCCAAAAAAGCTTGGACAGGCTATTAAGGTTTGTGACCATAAGGCCCAGATCCCTAAGGGAAGTTAAGGATTATTTTAGACGAAAAAAAATTGATATATCGATACACCAAAGTCTTCTTGAAAAACTGAAAAATCTAGAACTTTTGGATGATGCCAAGTTTGCAAAATGGTGGGTTAGTCAGCGCCTGGCTTTCAAAAAGATTTCTTTAAAACTTCTGAAACTGGAGCTTGGTAAAAAAGGAATTGGCAGGGATGTTATTGATGATGTTTTGCGGGATTCCCCAATCGATGAAGAAAAGATGGCCCGTGAACTTTTGGAAAGTAAGGCCTATAAATGGGAAAATCTGGACCCCGGGATTGCCAAGCAAAAAAAGTTTCAATACTTAGCCGGTAAAGGCTTTTCCTGGGAGACAATTGAAAAAGTCGTGTTAAAAAGGTAGAATGTATCCTAGAGAGTCAAAGAATATGGTAAAAGGCACTCAAGTGTTAGCTTCTTTTGCCGCAGGCTTGATTTAAGGCCTGTTCTTCTTTGGCCGAACATAAATATGAATACACGCGATGAATATATCGAAAAGTTAGGCAAGGTTGCCAAAATGACTTCCGATGAGGCTAAAAAGATCCTTTTGGATGAGGTCCAAAAGGATCTTACAGGTGAAATAGCCAAAAAGATCAGGGCTGCTGAGGAAAAAATCAAAGAGGAGGCGCACGAAAAGGCAGAAGAAATTCTTATCGATGCGATGAGGCATGGTGCAACGGCCTATACTGCCGAATACACGGTTTCTTCGGTCACGGTTCCCAATGAAGATGTAAAAGGAAGGATCATCGGGGCCGGGGGAAGGAATATCAGAACTTTCGAAAAAGAGGCGGGGGTTGAGATAGAAATTGACGAAACCCCCGAAATTAGGCTTTCTTCATTTGATTCAATAAGACGCGAAATTGCAAAACGCGCCCTCGGAATATTAATTAAAGATGCAAGAATTCAACCTTCAAGAATAGAAGAGGTGGTTCATCAGGTAAAAACTGAAATGGAGGATGTGCTTCTGGAAGAAGGGAAGAAAATTACACACGAGTGCGGAGTTTTTAATTTGCCGGTTGAGCTGATGCGCACGATCGGACGGTTCAGATTTAGGACTTCGTATGGACAAAATCTTGGAATTCATACAATTGAGGAGACCAAAATAGGAGTCGCGATTGCCGAGGAAATCGGGGCAAGTACCGACATCGTCAGACTCGGGTGCCTTCTTCATGACATAGGTAAAGTAATTACGAACGAGGAGGGAAACCATATCGAACTAGGGGTAAACCTTCTTAAGAAATACGGAATCCCGAAGGAGGTCATTGCCTGTGTAGCGGAACACCACGAAGACAGACCGTTTTCAAGCAATGAGAGCGTGATAGTCTGGATATCTGATGCGATTTCAGGAAGTAGGCCCGGTGCGCGCTACGAACCACACGAGGATTACGTCAAGAGAATGAGTACGATCGAAGACATCGCCAAAGGATTTCCCGGTGTAGATGTTGCTTTCGCATTTCAAGCGGGTCGCGACGTCCGTGTGATTGTTAATCCCGATGAGGTTGATGATGATAAATTAACTATCCTGGCTCACGATATCGCCAAAAAACTGGAAAAAGAGGCGGAGTATGCGGGACAAATAAAAGTTTCCGTGATCCGCGAGGTCAGAGCTACCGAAACAACCTCCGCCAAGTAGAACATTTCTTGACATTTGATAAAAGTTGCCGTACTCTTGAGACAATATGACAAAAACAGAACTTCTCGATCAGGTTGCCAGGAAAGCGCACCTGACCAAAAAAGCAGCTGAGGAGGCAATTGACGTTTTCCTTGATGAGGTTGGCCGCGTTCTCAGCAAAGGCGAGAAGGTGGTCCTTTCTGGATTTGGAACTTTTAGAGTTATTTCAATGAAAGGTAAAACGGTTAAAATCCCGAAAACCGACAAAATGGTTTCGATTAAAACCCATAGACTTCCCAGATTTACTCCCGGTAAAAAACTTAAGAGGCAAGTTGGTCGATAGTACTTCGATCCATAATTTCTGCCCCCCCAAACTTAAAACGAACGACGGGCTTCCGAATCCCAATTTTTGAAATATTGAAATTTGGTGTTTAGGTATCAATTAAAGTTTGGATATTCAAATTTAGGACTTATAATAGGTTTTATGGACCGTGCAATAATTGTTGACGGGTTGGTCAAAAATTTTGAAGTCACTGAAAAGCAACCGGGTTTAACTGGGGCTTTTAGATCTTTCCTTTCTCCCAAGAAAAAAATCGTACGTGCTTTAAAAGGAATATCCTTCGCGGTTCAGCCCGGGGAGCTCATCGGGTTTATTGGTCCAAATGGTGCGGGTAAAACTACTACACTAAAAACCTTGTCAGGTCTTTTATATCCCACGGAGGGTTTTGTGAGTGTCTTGGAATTTGACCCCTGGAAGCGGAATCCGGAGTTTTTGAAGCAAATCTCCCTTGTTATGGGTCAAAAAAACCAACTTTGGTGGGATCTTCCCGCGATTGAAACTTTTGAGTTGAACCGTGCGATCTACGATATCCCTGTGCGCTCATATAATCAAAACTTGAATGAATTGATAGAACTTCTTGATACAGGAGAAATTTTAAACACTCCGGTTCGTAAGCTTTCTTTGGGTCAACGCATGAAGATGGAGCTTACTGCAGCCCTTCTTCATAAGCCCAAAGTTCTTTTTCTTGACGAACCGACAATAGGTCTTGATATTGTGGCCCAACAAAAAATCCGTGATTTTATTTATGACTACAATATAAAATACGGCGCAACAATTCTTTTAACATCTCACAATATGGACGATCTCATCAATTTGGCAAGGCGGGTAGTCATTGTCAATAATGGATATATTCTTTATGACGGACCATTCGAAGAGTTGATTTCAAAATTTGCCAAAGAAAAATTAATTAAAGCCAGACTTTCCAATGAGGATAATATTTCAGATTTGGAAAAAATAGGCAAAATTAAAAAGTTATCTTTTCCTGAGGTTATTATTTCTGTTCCCAGGACGACTGCTCCCGTTGCGGCCTCCGAGCTTTTACAGAATTTTCCGATTGATGATTTGACCATAGAGGAGATACCAATAGAGGAAATTATTAGAAAAGCTTTTAAGAATGAACCCGAAAAATGAAAAAATACTTGTTTGTTTTCAAGATTTCCTTTGAAGAAGAATTTGCCTATAGATTAAATTTCATCCTTTGGAGAGTCAGAAATGTTTTGCAAATTTTTCTAACATATTTTCTTTGGAGCACCGTTTACTCTGACCCGACCAGACAAATATTTGGTTATGACAGAAGCAAAATGTTAACTTATGTCTTCGGAATAATGATAGTCAGAGCGCTGGTCCTGTCTGCCAGAGCTATGGCTGTATCAAATGATATTGCGGGGGGCGATCTTTCAAATTATTTGACAAAGCCAATGGACTATTTTAAATATTGGTTTACAAGAGACATTGCCAGCAAGGTTTTAAATTTATCATTCGCCGCATTTGAATTTACTCTCCTTTTTATCCTCTTGAAACCACCATTTTTTTTCCAAACGAATTTGGGAGCGATTGTGGCGTTTTTGACAAGTGTTATTTTGGCAATCTTGATTTATTTCCTGATTCTATTTCTTTTAAGTTCGATCTCTTTTTGGATTCCGGAGATCGGTTGGGGTTCTCATTTTTTGGTTACAATAGTGATTATAGAGTCGTTGTCGGGTTCTCTTTTTCCGATAAACATTTTGCCTAGTACCCTGCAATCAATAATCCTGGCGACACCTTTTCCGTATCTGATTTATTTCCCGATTGAGGTATATTTGGGCAACATCACAGGTTGGGCTCTCTTTGGGGGTTTGTTAATTGCAGCATCATGGGCCGGAGTTTTATGGGTTTGCCTTAATATTGTCTGGCAAAAAGGGCTAAAAGCGTATCAATCATTTGGGGGGTAGATATAGTTTGCCCCGGACAAAATATGGGTAAAAAAATAAAAAAATAGTTTAGGATTTGGTGGATGATGAGTAGGAACTCATTTTCAATCGTTCTCGGACAAAAGCTGACACTCGCGATATTTTTGGTTGGAAAAACTTTCCGATTTACCGTATTTTTCCTATTTTTATTCTTTCTCCTAAGTGGGACAGAAAGACTGGCCGATTATTCCGGCAA
>DAHVYL010000027.1 GCA_027327685.1 Candidatus Woesebacteria bacterium | reverse complement strand
CACTTTGACATATTGGCTGAAATCAAAAAGATTGAGGGAAAAAGAATGTCGCTTGATTCTTTGGCAAGAGCTACCTTGGGAATGAATAAAAACGACAGCGGCGAAAATGCAATTAAGTATTGGGCCGATGGGTCTCCCGAAAGTCTGGCCAGGCTCAAGAAGTATTGTGAGATGGATGTTGCCATAACCCGCGATATATACGACCATGCCCTAAAAAATAGATTTTTGAAATATATTGATTTTTGGAATGAAACACACGAAATCAAGCTTGATTTTTCATATCCGCGGGAGCAATCGTCGGAAACGCAGGGAAGTTTATTCTGATTTCCGACTGTTATTTTTCCGCTTCTTCGGCACTCATGGCATCCGCTTTGGTTTTATGAACTGTTCCTTCCGGATGGTGTGCCGGAGAATATACGGTATATAACTTCAGTTCCTTCTCTCCGGATGCATTGACTATGTTGTGGTAATTTCCTGCCGGTATAATTACGCAATCGCCGGCCTCTCCGGCAAACTTTTCTCCCGAGATCTCCGCAGTCCATTCTCCCCCCTCAAACTTTATAAACTGGTCATTGTCGGGGTGGACTTCCATTCCGATTTCCTCTCCGGGCTTAAGGCTCATGAGAACAAGCTGTGAGTGGGGAGCGGTATAGAGCACATTCCTGAAAAATGTGTTTGCCAGAGTATCCTTTTCCAGACTTCCTTTATATCCTGCCATTGATTCTCACCCCCTTTTAGGCCAAAAGCCCCATTGGGCCGATGGTCTTTCCATTGTATACTAAATTTGTATGAAGTTTGTAGCCAGGGCTCTATTGGTCGCAGTTGCCGCCCCCATTTTTATTTTGGCTGTTCTTTCCCTAAACATCCGGTTTCAATTTTTGTCCCTTGGGTTTTGGATCAATACTTTTGAAAAGGGGAATGTCTATTCGCAAATTTCAGAAAATGTCGAAAACAGATTGGTTTCGAGAGTTGTTGCCGAAGGCGGAGGAAAAAACGACATCGCTCTTTTATCAAATTTAATCTCCCCCGACAGTTTGAAAAATTTCTCCGAGAAAAATATTAAGAACATTCTCCTTTACGCCAACGGGAAGTCCCCCCAGATCATGATCTTTACACCTGTTCCTTTGGGGAAAATTCCCGAAGGGTTTGGGAAAAACAACCTGGAGGACTTTTCCGAAGAAATACCTCTGACGGATTTTCTTAAAGGTTTCGATATCTCAGGAATTAAAGAGTCCGATATTCAGGCAGTTTCAAATTTTGGTACCTGGGCCTGGATTTTAACTTTCGGTTCGTTTTCTCTTTTGCTATTGGTCTTGGCACTGGCATATCTGGCTACGGATCCGGGTAGACACTTAGTTACTCCGGGAATGGCCTTGATTCTGCCTGGGATTTTTATGCTTACGGCTTACCTTGCGGGGAGCTTTGCCGGCAGGGTTTTAACGGAAGAGTTCCGTCAGAGCACCAATATAGGAACTTCGCTTGCGGCAATTGTCGTTCCTCCCGTAATTCAAAATGTTGCCCGAATTTGGATCTTTCTTGGGGCATCCGCTTTCGTTTCGGGAGTTTTGTTGTTTTTTCTCAAGAAACCTGTATATAATGACCCAAAATGAAGTATTTTCTTACAGCCTTCGTTACCGGGGTCTTGGTTTTTCTCGGGGCAACGCTTTATTATAAAGGCCCTCCGGAATTTGCCAGTCCCAAAGGAGTTTCGGTCACCTCGACGGAAGAGGCTGTAGCCACTACTCCCACACCCTCACCGACACCGGATAACGGGAAAGAAGTTTTAGCCGCCGCAGTTAAAGAGGCTCTTATTGCCAAGCATGGGTCAGCCGCCGCGTCTTTAAATGTTACTGTTTCCAGGGTCGAGGGGAATTATGCCGGAGGAACGGCTTCGGATCAGGGCGGAGGCGGTGGCTGGTTTGCGGCAAAAACGGGAACGGAGTGGAAACTTGTCTGGGACGGAAACGGTCAAATTGACTGCAAGAATATTTCAGGATACCCCGATTTCCCGAAAAGCATGATTCCGGAGTGTTGGGACTCTGCCTCGGGTAAACTCATCATACGCTAAAATTGCTGTATAATTAGCCATGGCAATCGACGAATATTCGGCAACGTGGGTTTCCCATTCCTCAATTTCGGATTTTCTCAAATGTCCCAGAGCCTATTATCTTAGGAATGTTTATAAAAACCCCAAAACAGGGCATAAGATGACCATAGTCACTCCTCCTTTGGCACTCGGGCAGGTGGTACATGAAGTAATAGAATCCTTGGCAGTTCTCCCCGTGGAAGAACGCTTAAAAGTATCGCTTGTTAAAAAACTCGATCCTGTTTGGTTAAAAGTAACCGGGAAAAGGGGAGGATTTAAAAACCACGATGAGGAGATGGAATATAAGGAGCGTGCAGTCCAAATGCTGATTAATCTTCAGGAGAATCCCGGCCCCGTTATGGAAAAAGCGATAAAAATAAAATCAAAAATGAATCTGCCCCACTACTGGCTTAATCGGGATGATGGAATTATTCTTAGCGGTAAAATTGACTGGCTTAAGTATAACCGGGAAGACGATTCGGTGGAGATAATTGATTTTAAAACCGGTAAGAATGAAGAAAAGGAAGACAGTCTGCAGTTACCCATCTATCTTCTGGTGGCTACCAATACTCAAAGTAAAAAAGTAACCGGAGCGGCCTATTGGTATTTGGACAGAGATGACGGGATTGTTGAGAAAAAGCTTCCCGGGGCAGGCGAAGCCTATGAGAGGGTTTATAAAATAGCAAAAAGAATTCAACTGGCCCGGAAGATTAATCACTTTAAATGTCCCAAGGGGGGATGCTTTGCCTGCAGGCCGTTTGAGAAAATACTTGAAGGCCAAGGGGAGTTTGTGGGAGTGAGCGATACCCGGCAGGACGTCTACATACTTGGCGATTAAATGTTTTGGGAAATGTAGCTTTTGATATCCGTAAAATTAAACATTCCGGCCTTGGGCATTAAAATATATTGTCCGTCGCTACTTTTTCCTTCATTTAGAACATTCTCGGTTGTCAATTGAATTTCCGTTCTCGAGTAGGCGGAAGGATCTCCGAATATTTCGATTAAACTTTTGATTTTGCCCATACTCAAGTCGGTTTTAACCATGCCGGATAAACTGTCGATGGTTGAATCAAGCTTTCCGAGAGACCTCAAGGATATTAGTTTTTTGGATATACCGGCAAGAACGGCAAATTGGCGCTTGCTTCTGCCGAAATCGCTGTCGCCGTGACGCGAGCGGACGAATTTCAGGGCCTCGCTTCCGCTAAGAGTTGCCGGGCCCTGGCTGTAGCTTATTTTTTCGTAGCGGCAGGTAAATTGTCTTTCCAATTCGAATCCGGAATATTTTGCCTTGAATTCGTTAATTTCGTTTTCGGTAAAGCCGCAGGTTTCGTTTTCAAGCCCGGTGATCGGATAAAAAGAGTCGGTGAAGGCATTCGGGACATCTACATCGATGCCTCCGAGGTTGTCAATAACCCTGGAGTAATTTGTAAAGTCGACGGAGATAAAATTATCAACCGGAAGGCCTGTTATTGCCTGGAGGGCGGGACCGACGCTTTGAAAGCCGTTTACCGAAGCCTCTGCATTTATTTTACGGCCCGCTTGCGTCCATAAATCTCGGGGAATGGAGATGAGTGCGTATTTTTTTGTGTTGGTGTCTATATGAAGGATAATTATGCTATCGGTTAATCCTCCGCCCGAATGTCTGCCACCTCCGTAGCCCAGGAGAAGAATATTAAAAACACCTTCGGTATTATCGATAACCTCCGGAGCCGCATTGGTGTAGAAATTGGTAACCGGATTTAAATCCTTCTTAACAAATATCTTGGATACCTTTAAACTGAAATAAGTAACGCCGAATCCCAAAAAGAAAATTGCAACCAGGGCGACGGCAAACAGGACATTTTGTCTTGAAAATCTAATTTTGGAGAACATCTTGATACCAATTATACATATGTGTTAACTTAAAATAATGAGTAAACTTCTCAAGTTGACTACTTCCATTTTAGTATGTTTCTTAGCCGGTGGACTTGGGAGTATATTTACCCTTCCCGCAATTCCGACTTGGTATGCGGGCCTAAATAAACCCTTTTTTAGTCCACCCGACTGGCTTTTTGGTCCTGCCTGGACAACTCTTTACATATTAATGGGGATAGCGCTTTTCCTTGTTTGGCAAAAAGGAACCAAAAACAAAAAAGTACGAAAAGCCCTAAAACTTTTCGGAATACAGCTTCTCCTGAATGCATCCTGGTCTCCTGTATTTTTCGGTGCAAAGAGTTTGTTTTTGGCATTTGTCATAATCGTCTTTATGTGGATTTTTATATTAAAAACAATTTTGGCTTTCGGCAAAATAGACAGAAGAGCCGGTTATTTACTTTATCCGTATTTGGCCTGGGTGAGCTTTGCCACAATTCTTAATTTTGCAGTTTGGCTTCTCAACAAATAATGTTTTGAATGTTATACTAAGGCATGGATTTGATGGAAAAGATTACTTCTTTGGCGAAACGCCGCGGCTTTATTTTTCAAAGCAGTGAAATTTACGGAGGATACCAGGGATTTTGGGATTATGGACCGGCCGGGGTTGAGATGAAAAATAACATTAAGAGAGAGTGGTGGAAGTATACGGTATATGACAGGGAAGACGTTGTCGGAATAGATGCCGCTATCATTATGAACCCTGTGGTTTGGGAAAAATCGGGACATCTCAAAGCTTTAACCGACCCTCTTGTTGAGTGCAAAAAATGCAATAAGAGATTTAGGACAGACAATATTGTAAGTGAAAAAGATTTAGCCGAGGTTTGGCATAGATATGATTTAAAGATTCAAGATCTACACGCTTCGGCAAGGATAGATATAAAAAGTCAGGAGAATTTGTTATCAGCCACTTCTGAAATCCTTAAAGATTCTACAATACCAGATGAGCAAAAAGATAAAATATTTAATGGGTTGTCGAAAATTATAAAAGAAAAAAACAAGGATGCTGATTCAAAAATTAAACAATCAGCCAGCTTCATAGATAGTTTTCATGAATCGTTAAAATATCAGGGGTGGTTTGTTCAGGAGGTTTTGAATACTCGAATACCGTGTCCGAATTGTGGAGAATACGGGAGATGGTCGGAACCGAAAACATTTAATTTAATGACGGAGGTACTTCTTGGCACAACTGAGCCAAAAGAAAAATCATATCTAAGGGGAGAGATAACCCAGGGGGCTTTTGTTGATTTCAAAAATGTAGTTGACTCCACCCGTGTCAGAATTCCTTTCGGAATTGCCCAGATAGGTAAAGCTTTTAGAAATGAAATTACTCCTGGCAATTTAACTTTCCGCTCCCGGGAGTTTGAACAAATGGAGCTTGAATATTTTGTAAAACCGGATGAGGAGGACAGCAAGAAAATCTTTGAGTACTGGAAGGAAAAAAGAAGAAGATGGTACGAGGATTTGGGAATTGACCCCAAAAAATTGAAGTTCCGCGATCACGAACCCGAAAAAAGAGCACATTATGCCAAATACGCCACCGATTTGGAGTATGAAGCCCCTTTCGGTTGGAGCGAATTTGAAGGAATCCACCACAGAGGAGATTTTGACTTGGGCAACCACAATCTTTCCTATAAAGACAATTTGACAGGGGAGGAGTATACGCCCTGGGTAATCGAAACCTCGGGCGGAGTAGATCGGGCAATGCTTTTCTTCCTTATCGATGCATACCGTGAGGATGGAAAAAGGGTTTATCTGAAGCTTCATCCCAAAATTGCTCCCTATAAGGTTGCGGTTTTTCCTCTTTTGGCCAATAAACCTGAGCTTCTTAGTAAAGCCAAGGAAATTTATAAAAACCTTAAACAAAAATTCAATGTGGTTTGGGATGCTCGAGGAAATATCGGCAAGCGCTATTTTGCCCAAGACGAAATAGGTACCCCCTGGTGTGTAACTGTCGATTTTGAGAGCCTTGATGACGCAACAGTTACCGTACGCGACAGGGACAGTGCTAAACAAGAAAGAATTGCCATTGACAATTTGACAGAATATTTTCAAAATAAGTTAGCAGCATGAAGAAAGCTTTACCGATAATTGCAGGAATCCTGGTTCTGATAGTTGTTGTCGTTGGATTTGTCATTAAAGGTAAAGGTAAGACCTCGGATACTTCGGAGGACATCTCAAATGTACCCACCCTTTCCGAATCCGAATGGCCGGCAATTAGTCTTATCCCAACCGACAAACCCGGTGTTTCAGGGTCGGACGGGCATTGGTTGAATTTTAAAGTTGAGAAAATCAATATTAAAGGTGCCGCCTCAATGGATTATCTCCTGGTTTATAGTACCAGCGATGGGGGACAGCAGGGTGTTCCCGGACGGGTTGAACTTACCGGCGATAGTATCGAAAAAAGCCTCCTTTTGGGCTCCGAATCCTCCGGTAAGTATAGGTACGATGCCGGGGTTGAGCAGGGAACAATGACCATAACATTTAGGGATAAAAATGGAAAAATGCTTGGGAAACTAACAACCGACTTTCATCTTCAGTCGGGGGTTACCGAGCTTACGTCCGTCGACGGAGTATTCAAGTACACTCTGGATAAGGTGGCCAAGGGTATCTACTTCATAACAATGAAAACCTACAAAGAACCCTCGATTACCTCAGTTATCTGGCAGAACGGTTACGGAGTTTTTGCCTCGGACGGTAAGCCCCATTCGGGGAAAATAGCCGCAGAGTAATCTTCAATTTAACCTCAAGGAATTTCAGTGAAAATAGTGAAAAAGTACTTGACATGTCTGTGAAAATGATATTAAATGGTTACTAATGGTGAGAAATGGTAGTTACTGTTTCTAACCACATCTGCCCAGATGAAAATAAATGTTTTTAGGAACATATTTGGTGAGTGTGACTTCAGGGAAAAGAATCTCGATTCCTTCCGTCTTTCGGGAAAATCTTGGAAAAGAATTGATATTGTCGCAGTGGTACGAAGAATGTCTGGTTCTCACTGCTAAAGGCTCTTTAAATACACTTTTGGAAAGGGTCACGGGAGACCAAAAAACAATAATCTCACCCGTAAGAAAGACCGAACATTTTATTTTTGCGTCTTCCTATGAGGTGGTTCCCGACGAACAGGGTCGGATAGTAGTGCCCGACAGGTTAATGGATTATGCAAAACTGAAAGATCAGGTTTACTTTTTGGGAGTTGGAGACAGGGTGGAGATCTGGAATAAGGAAATTTGGGAAGAAAGAGAAAAGGAAGTGGCCCAAGACGCGGCCGACTATATAGAAGAGTTGGCCAAAAGAAATGAAAGATAATTTGCACGAATCGGTTTTGGTTAAAGAGGCGGTTGAGGCTTTGCACATTAAAAAAAACGGCAAATATATTGACGCAACTTTAGGTAATGCCGGACACAGTCTGGAGATATTAAAAAATGGAGGGAGGCTTTTGGGAATAGAAATGGATCCCAGAATGCTTGAGATAGCCGAAGATAGGCTGGAAAAAGAAAAAGGCAGTTATAGGTTATTTAACGGCAACTTTACCGAAATTGACAGGATAGCCGAAGAAAACGGTTGGGAAAAGGTTGATGGGATTCTTTTTGACCTGGGTGTTACAAACTTACACCTAAAGGATCTGGAGCGCGGTTTTTCCTTTGAAAACCCGGGAGCACCTCTTGATATGAGGATGAATAGAAAGATCCAGGGCGTAAAAGGCTCGGA
>DAHVYL010000026.1 GCA_027327685.1 Candidatus Woesebacteria bacterium | reverse complement strand
CATGACTTTCTGCTCATCATTGATGATAATTGTACGAACAGCAATTTTTGTCGGTAATTTTTTAAGTCTTTCTTCCATTGACGTAGTATTTTCTTCCTCTTAGCTTTTCAGGCAAATAACTTTCCTTGTCATATTTTTCGTACCCTTCACCATAGCCGGATGATTTCATTAGTTTAGTAACCGGATTTCGTATTTTCAGGGGAACCGGGAGATTGCCATACTTATTGACATCTGAGAGAGCTTCCATATAGGCATTGTAGGCGCTTCTGTCTTTTTTGGCTAATGCTAGATAGACTGTCCCTGCCGCCAGATTTTCCTGACACTCCGGATAACCGATTTGCTGACAGGCTTGAAAGACTGCATTAGCCACAACTAGGGCCGTGGGAGAGGCCACATCTTCACTGGCAAATACAACCATTCTTCTTGCAATATAGAGGGGATCCTGTCCGGCTGCTACCATGCGTGCCAGATAGTAAAGAGCTGCGTCTACATCGCTTGCACGCATTGATTTGATGAATGCAGAGATAACATTGTAAAAATCCTCCCCGCGTTTATCAAAAGTGTATTGCCGTTTTTGGAGTGCGACTTCCAGATCGTGAACTTTTATGGTCGGAGTTTGGGCTAAACTTGTCGCGATTTCTAAAACGTTCAGCATCACGCGGGCATCACCGTTTGATGCTTCCAGGATGAATTTTTCGGCTTTCCTATTTAACTTTTTCTTTAAGTGTTTCAGGGCTTTCTCCAGGATTTTTAAAAGATCCTTTTCCGAAAGCTGTTCAAGGATTAATACCCGGCATCTTGAAAGAAGTGGCCCTATGACTTCGAATGAAGGATTTTCGGTTGTTGCGCCGATCAGAAGAATGTCGCCGTGTTCGACATGGGGAAGGAGTTTATCCTGTTGGGCTTTATTAAACCTATGGATTTCGTCCAGGAATATAATCGGAGAAGCCCCCAGTTTTAACTGTTTTTTATCTTTGATTAATCCTTCAATATCTTTGACTTTGGTATTGACCGCTGAAAACTCATAAAATTCTCTTTTTAAGGTATCTGCAATTATTCTTGCCAATGTAGTTTTTCCGACTCCCGGAGGACCCCAAAAAATCAGAGATGGGAAGTAGGAATTGTTTTCCTGGTTCTTTAGAAGCTTGGTTATGATTCCGTCTCTGCCTGTTAATTTTTCCTGACCCACAAACTCTTTTATATTCTTTGGTCTTAGAAGTTCAGGTAAGGGTATGCTTGCCACAAATCGATTCTATCCAAACCAAACCCGAAATACAACCCCGACTGCCGGCAGGTTATAATTGTTTCATGATCGGCACCAAAGTACTTGAGGAGAGGAAATCAAGACATAACGGGAGTTTAAGAGTCGTCAGGACTTTGGGAATGGGGACTTATATCCAGTCAAATGGTTTAACCCAATCAGGTGGAATTGTTGAATCAATTTGGAAACAAACCCTGCGTCGCATTAACCATAAATCATCAATTATTAACCATTGTTTAATCCTTGGTTTGGGTGGAGGTACTGTGGCAAAGCTGATTAGAAAAAAGTGGTCGGAGATAAAAATTACCGGAGTTGAAATCGATCCCTTAATGGTTGAGTTAGGCAAAAAATATTTGGGTTTGGATGATTGGAATGTGGAAATCAAAATCACTGACGCTTTCGATTATCTTGTGAATCATCAATCATTAACAATTAACCGTTATGACCTGGTAATTGTTGATCTTTATAATGGCGACCGGTTTCCGGAAAAGTTCGAAACCGAAAATTACATACACCTTGTAGAGTCAAATCTTGCAAAGTCCGGAGTTGCCGTATTTAACCGTTTATATTATGGAGACAAAAGGCCGGAGACCGTAAAGTTCGGCAGAAAACTTGAAAAAATCTTTTCTAAAGTTGCCTGGTTTTATCCCGAGGCAAACCTGATGTTTCTTTGTTCGAAGTAGGGGTAAACCTGCTACAATATATAGCGATGTTGAAAATATTTTCCAGGATGTTGGATGTCAATGCCAGGGAGGTAGAGAGAATCCGTAAAATTGTCGATCGGATAAATTCTTTCGAGGCCGGAGCCAAAAAATTAGAGGATAGCGATTTTGCGAAAAAGACGGAGGAATTTAAGGGGAGGCTTGGAAAAGGTGAGACTCTGGAAAGTATTTTACCCGAGGCATACGCGCTTGTCCGGGAAGCTTCGGATCGCGTTTTGGGAAAGCGCCACTACGACGTTCAGCTCATGGCCGGAGTTGCTCTTTTTGAAGGTAAAGTTGCCGAACAAAAAACGGGTGAAGGTAAAACTCTCTCGGCCGTTCCTGCACTCTACCTGCATGCTCTGACCGGAAGGGGAGTTCACCTTGTTACCGTGAACGACTATTTGGCCAGGCGTGATGCCGGCTGGAATGCTCCCATTTTTCATCTTTTGGGAATGAGTGTGGGCTCAATTGTTCAGGAAACAAAATCTTTTATCTACGACCCCGGCTTTACCGACTCAAGCCACGGAGACGAAAGGCTTACCCACCTAAAGCCCGCCGAAAGAAAAGCTGCCTATGCCTGTGATATTTTGTACGGTACGAATAACGAATTCGGATTCGATTATCTCAGAGATAACATGGTTTCCTCTCTTCCCGAAATGGTTCAGAGGGGACATTATTTTGCCATCGTAGACGAGGTCGACTCCATTCTTATAGACGAAGCCCGTACTCCTCTTATCATTTCGGCTCCGGATACCGAACCGACCCAAAAGTATTATCAGTTTGCCCAAATGGTTGAGAAACTCAACCCGGATACGGATTACAAAATTGATGAAAAATCCAAAAGTGCAAGCCTGACGGAAACCGGCATAACCAGGGTGGAAAAGATACTCGGGGTGGACAATCTCTATGAAAAGGATTTCGAATCGATTCATCATATCGAAAATGCCCTTCGTGCAAAAACACTCTACCTCAGGGATAAAGATTATGTGATAAAGGAGGACCAAATAGTTATAGTTGACGAGTTTACGGGGCGTCTCATGGTGGGCAGGCGTTGGAGCGACGGACTTCATCAGGCCGTCGAGGCAAAAGAAGGCGTTCCCATTCAGCAGGAAAGCAAAACTCTGGCGACAATTTCTTTCCAGAATTATTTCAGAATGTATGAGCATTTAAGCGGTATGACCGGTACTGCCTCAACCGAGTCGGAAGAATTCAGGAAGATTTACAAACTCGATGTTGTTGTTGTTCCCACACACAGGCCGATGATCAGGCGGGACATGTCTGACATTATCTATAAAACACTGCGCGGTAAGTACGGCGCCATAGTTGACGAAATCGGGGAGTGCTACAAAAAAGGACAACCCGTTTTGGTGGGTACGACCTCGATTGAGAAAAACGAGATTATTTCCGAGTACTTAAAAAGAAAAAAGATCCCCCATAATGTTCTGAATGCCAAAAATCATGAAAAAGAGGCTGAAATTATTGCCGAGGCGGGTAAACCCGGTGCCGTTACCGTTGCCACCAACATGGCCGGCCGCGGAGTCGATATAGTTCTCGGAGGAGCAATGCCCGATAGAACTTCGGGAATGGATGATGAAAAGTGGAAATCCTCGCCGGCTTACCGAAAATGGGAAGACGTTCACGAAAAAGTTCTCAAAGCAGGGGGTTTGCATGTAATCGGAACCGAAAGACACGAGGCACGCCGCGTCGACAATCAGCTTAGGGGCCGTTCGGGACGCCAGGGGGACCCCGGGTCCTCACGTTTCTATCTTTCGATGGAGGATGATCTTATGAGGATTTTCGGAGGGGAACAAATAGGAGGAATGATGGACAGGCTCAATCTTCCCGAGGATCAACCTATTGAAAATTCTTTGATCAACCGTGCAATTGAACAGGCTCAGGTTAAGGTTGAAGGCTTCCACTTTGATATCAGGAAGAGGCTTGTTGAGTTTGACGATGTAGCAAATCAGCAAAGGGAAATTATTTATAAACAAAGAAGAAGGATTTTGGACTCCGGAGACGTTAAAAAAGAAGTTCGGGAAAAGTTGTCCGGGCAGATTGAAAACCTTATCGGCTTGGCCAAGTCCGAAATCGATGAAGAGTTTGATTATGAAAGGTTGAGTGTCGGCCTTGCCGAAATAATTCCTTTTGACGATGCTTCCCTTAAAAATATTAAAAATCAGGTATCAAAAATTAAAGATGGGGGAAAGGTGCGGGATTTTCTTATACAGGTTTTGGATGATGTTTATGAAAAAAGAGAAAAAGATTTAACACCAAATGTAATGCGTGAGATTGAAAAGTTTGCATATCTTGGTTCTATTGACCATCTTTGGATGGACCACATTGATCACATAGACGATCTTCGTGAAGGAGTAACTTTAAGAGCTTATGGGCAAAGAGACCCGTTGATTGAGTTTAAAAACGAGGCATATTCCCTATTCGAGAACTTGGTTAATAAAATTAATGTTGAGCTTTCCAGAAGAATCTTCAGAATCGGAGTTGCCGCTCCCCGACCCGAAATTCCCCTAAATCTTGCCAGGGAAAATGTGGATAGAAGCGACGCAACCGGTCTTTCGGGAGACGCGGCTCTTACCGCCAGGGAAGGAGTACCTGCTTTTTCCCCATCCCCCGCGGACGGCCAGTCGTCAAAGAAATTAGGCCGCAACGATCCCTGCTGGTGCGGAAAAGTGGATGCTAACGGCAAACCCGTTAAGTGGAAGCATTGTCACTATCCAAAGCTTCCGAATTAGTTTGAATAATTATTTATTCAGTGGCTGCTTGAAGATATTCAATTATTTGTTTGAAGAAATTATTAATTCTCTCGAGCAAACCCTCGGTTATCAATGTTTCTGATGCGGGAGAAGCTTCCGCAGTGGGACTTGCACTCGGGCTGGGGCTTTCTGATGGTGTGGCAGTCGGCGTCTCCGAGGGCACTACCGTTGGGGTGGGTGAAACGGATGGTGTGGCAGTCGGCGTCGACGTTGGGGTAGAACTTGGTGTCACGGAAGGTGTCGGGCTTTCCTCGGGTTCGTCCTCGTCCTCAAGTTCTTCTATATCCCAGGCTTCGTTATCGTGCAGTTCTCCCATTTCGGATTTGTGTTCATCTCCCTGGCTGTGGAACATTGCCTGGCTATGGAACGGTGCCTGAGATCTAATTGCACTTGCGGGCGAGGCGAGAAATGCAACTATTGCTAAAGCGATTGATACTTCGTTCATACTAAATATAACGGGGAAGGTTTTAAAATGTTACAAATTCAATAAAATTTCGTTTCATTTGATAGAATGGGTATTTGTAATGCCCAATGAATATAAAAAACTGGTGAAAGAGGCTGTCAAGGGCGATAAAAACGCTTATGGAGAGCTTTACAAGATTTTTTTGGATAGGATCTATAGATTTGTTTATTACTTAGTTAACGATGAGTTTTTAGCTGAAGATATTACGCAAAACACATTTCTCAAGGCTTGGAATGGCTTAAAAAATTTTTCACCTGCCAAAGGAACTTTTCAGTCATATCTTTACACAATTGCCAGAAATTTGGTGATTGATCACCAAAGGAAGAAAAAGGAAATTTCTATCGAGCTGACTATCGGGGAAAACTTAAAATCAGAAACTGATCTTGTGGACAATGCTTCCAGAAATGAGTCTATTGTCGAAGTCAGGAAGGCCCTTTCGGTTCTTAGTGAAAATGACCGGCAAATAGTAATATTAAGGTATTTTGAAGAGATGTCATATGATGAGATTGCAGGCGTTGTAGGCAAAAAATCCGGAGCCGTAAGAGTTAAGGTTCATAGACTTTTGGAAGTTTTGAAAAATAATATGGAAAAATAATATGAAAGAAGAATTTTTGGAAAATTTAAGAAGTGAGTACAGAAAAACGGGCGCAACCCTTCATTTGAGGCAGTCTGGTTGGGAGGATATTGCCAAAAAAATAGAAGCGCCGACACCATTCTATAAACAGATTTTTGGAAGTTTTGCGAAATTGTCTATAGGTGTATTTGTATTTTTGATTTTAATTACCACTCTCTACGGTGCGGCTTTGGCGTCGATGCCGGGAGGGTTACTCTATCCGGTAAAGATATTTTCGGAAAAAGTGGCAAAGGTTTTTACCGGCAATAATCAGGTGGCCATTGACCATAGAGTGGATGAGATAGTTACTTTGTCTCGGGAAAGTGAAATTAACGCCCGGGAACTCAAAAAAGTTGTGATTGAATATAGAATGGTTGTGGAAGAGGAGCAAGAAAAGGTTCGGAATTCGGAAGAACAAAAACAGGAATTTCAGGAAAGGCTTGAAAGCCACCGCGTGCGGTTTGATGAAATAACCAGCGAGAATCCCGGTGTTGAAAAAGAAATTGAGGAGGCCAAAAAAGCCTTAGAGTTCAGAGAAGGCGAAAAAGACGAAGACTAACGAAACAATTCATTTACCGATTTTGATATAATGGCTCCATGGATGAAAGCCCGGACAACAATAAGTCTACTAGAAATTATTTGTATGTAATAATTTTTCTCTTTCTTTTAACCATCGCCGGCGGCACTTTTATTTTTTTTGACAAAAGGGACGAAAATCAAACATTACAAAAGGTAGCGCCATCTGATACCATAACTAATGCAGCCGAAGATGTATTTGAGACGGAACCGCAGTCGACTGCAACACCGGGTATGGAAGTAACCGAATTAAAAATTGAGGACGGAAAAACGGGAACGGGAGAAGTTGCTGCTACAGGAAAAATTGTTACGGTTAATTATGTCGGAACGTTAACCGATGGAACAAAGTTCGACAGTTCCTATGACAGAAACCAGCCCTTTTCTTTTACGCTTGGAGCGGGTGAGGTCATAGAGGGTTGGGATAAAGGAGTTGCCGGTATGAGGGTTGGAGGAAAAAGAAAGCTTACCATTCCTTCTTCAATGGCCTATGGAGACGGGGGTATTCCGGGGGCTATTCCTGGAGGTGCGACTTTAATTTTCGAGATTGAACTTTTGAGTGTTGAGTAATGTCCAAAATTAAGCTTGGTAAAAAATATTTGGGGATTTTTACCCTGGCGGCCTCTCTAACCTTGGGGGTTTTAGCTTTCCTCTTGGGTGGAAAAATTACGGATCTTCAAAGTCTGGGGTATATTGGTGTTTTTATTGCAAACCTAATAGGATCGGCAACAATAATTCTACCGGCTCCTTCATTTGCTGCAACCATTGCGGTCGGAGCATTCCTTAATCCGGTTTTGACGGGAGTTTCTTCCGCGTTGGGTTCAACTCTCGGGGAACTCACCGGATATTATATAGGTATGGGTGGCGGAGAGTTTATTAAAAGTGATGACAAAAGAATTCAAAAAGTGAGAGCCTGGATGGACAGGCACGGGCTTTGGGTGGTTTTTATTCTGGCAGCTATCCCAAACCCTCTTTTTGATTTGGCGGGAATAATTTCCGGTGCATCCTCCATATCGGTTTGGAAATATATGGCGGCGGTATTTTCGGGTAAACTCATTAAATTCGCAGTTTTGGCGTACGCGGGCTTTGGTATTCTTAAACTTTTTAACTTAGCCTTTTAGGGATTCATAATATAAAATAGGCTTCGGGGAATATGGCAAGAAAAATTTTTAAATCAAAAAACGGGGATTTGCCCTTGCCTGTGTTTTTTCCCGATGCAACCCGCGGAGTTATCAAATCTCTTGATACAACCGATTTGGAAAGTACCAAAACATTGGGAATTTTGGTTAATACTTTTCATCTTTGGCAGGAGCTCGGAGGGGATCTCCTGGAAAAATTTGGGGGGAT
>DAHVYL010000025.1 GCA_027327685.1 Candidatus Woesebacteria bacterium | reverse complement strand
TTATCCCGAAACGAGCTATCTAGAGTTAAATTCCAAATTTAGCTTTTTTTGGGCCACAAAGTATCCTCTTTTTTATCTACCAGAAATTCCTTTCTAACTTTTTCCAATCTGGACAAATCATATTCCAGACCATTTATCGTCTGATTTGCAATTGCTATTATTCTCCAACTTACTGGATACTGTCTTTTCTCTGATTCAGCTACACCTTTCCACCTACCAACATTAGTGCCCGAGCCCCAAAGTTCTGGTTTTTCGTCCCACTTTCTGGAGATTTCTTCGGCAAAAACAGCATCAAGCATTGTTCTAATAATGTCTAATTTATATTTGTCGACTTCTTTGGGTTCAGGTATTTTATAAGGTTCCTTCCCGCCACTTTTTGTAAAGTTGGCCCATGCGACATTCTCTTTCGTTATACCAACATGAACTTTACTTTTAAGTTTCTCCCAAAAAACGGGCGTTAGGTAGGGATCCGGTGAGGTAATTTTGTCTGTCAATATGTCAAAAGAGCCTCCACCGTACTCACCACCAGCGTTAGACATAAAGAAGCGTAAATATGGCCCTATAAGAGCTCTATCTGGAAGTTTACCGAAATCTATTTGGTCAGATTTCAACCCGTGAACATATAAAAGATCATAAAGTGACACTCTTTCCGTTTCCACAACCCCTCCAGAGTCTACTTTGTCTTTACCGTCTATTTTTTTTGCTTGACCAAGTCTCTTTTCATCTGGTCCCACATAGTTTTCACCAAAGATCATTCCTCTTAACACGTCCACAGCAAATGGTTTGATTTTTCCGTAGGCGCCTCGGGGAACCGCCCCGCGGCTATTTGCACGGTAGAATTCTAGATATGCGTCTGGGTGCATAGCTTTCCCGAAATCACTTGCCACATCGCCCCCCAGTGGTATTGTGGCATGAACCTCACCCCTTTTATTATCATAATACCATTCGTAGCCAACATAATCGGCGGATGCAAAAAGTTTGAAGTATCTCCAACCAAGCTCGACTGCCTGCTTGGCAGTCTCACTTCCGCCCAAGTACTCAATTACCTTTCTTCTAAATTCTCTTGGTGTTTCAAAATCTTCTCGGACAAAAACATTTCCCCAATGCGTAAGGTGGCCCCTGCTCCCCTTTTCTTTGTCCCAATCACCAGACTCTCTCCTACCCCCACTTTCCACATCTTTCGCCCAGCCACTTGGGTTTCCAAACCACTCGGCAGATTTGGATGGGTCAGCTAGAACATGCCTATTCCACCCCTTAAGATCCACAAACTGTTTAAAAAGTTCGGGTTTCTCCGATAGACCGACCGCGTTGAAAATTGCCCAGGCAGAAACTATCATATCTCCCATCGCCGTATCTTGTTCGTACTTGACGCCACCCTGATTAGTCAATTCCTTTCCACGATCCTCTGGTACCGCTGGTAAAGTTAACAACGACTTTATATCACCAGGTTTTACATCTACTGTTGCAAGATAAAGGGAAGCAAGACCTGGAATGTTTTCGATTGATCTCTTAAATACATGCCCATAAAGGCCAGAAAATTTAAGTCTGGCAATAACATTTCCGGTGAATTTCTGGATCCTGTCTACTCTTGCGTCTCTTTCTCTATCGGTTCCCAACCTTATTCTATCTTCATAATGCGAAGTAATCGGGATTGGCCTACCAAGTTTGTCTTTGTACTCCTTACCGTCTTTGTCTTTTAAATATTCATCAACTACTTTAACGACTTGCACTTCAAATCCGTAACTGGGCGACACATTTGTGTACCAACCTGGTTTCCCAACCACAGGTTTTGCTTCGGCATAATTTTCAAGAACTACTGTAGAATTGGACATATTTATCTCTTGCACAACAAGTTGCTGAAGGTGAGTGGAAAGAGGCCATTGGATGATATTTTCTTCCTCTCTGCTACCCTCTGCTTTCTCATGTCGTTCTACAAGTTTCAACGTGGTAAGCTCCAGGCTTCCTATAGGCTCGATTTCTCTGCTCCTTAAAGCTTCTTCATTCTCGTGTTGCAACTGCAAAATATCCTCGGGGGACAACTCTAATCCTTTGCTTGGATCGTTTTCCATCCTTATGTTAGACAATTGGGGCTGGTTTGATTGAAACTCGCGGGCGGCCTTGAGTTGTTGCTCCCCCAAGGATTTCATGGCGTCAAATGATGATTGTGGTTTATTTTCTGGTGACATACCGTCGGGCATATGCAAATTATATAACATTTGTGGGTAAAAAGTGAAAATAATGAATATTCCTGATATATAATTGAGTATATGGATCGTAACAGTAGAATCGAACAAGAAGGTGGTATTTTTGCTTCTTGTGAGTTTGAATACCTTTCAGATGCGCGATTCCAAAAATCTCCGATACGGGAAGAGATATCTAAACTCAAAATACCGGAGTCAACTCTGGAAACTGCCACAAAAGTGGCTAAAGAACTTGATATTAACAAATCAATAAAAATAATTACACGCATTCCCAACGACGAAGAAAGACATTTTGTTATTCCTTCGTTGGGTCTTGGAGGCAGAACAAACTCATCCAATGAGGTTGTTTTATACATCGATCCCCAACACCCACAAATTATTGAGAGCATCAACAAATATCGTAACCCACAGATTGCACACGAGCTTGTCCACATAAAGAGGAGTCAATGTGGGTTAAAAAACGAGACACTTCTAGACAAAATAATTAATGAGGGGTTGGCCACATATTATGAAGAACATTGGGAAAATCTTGGAAAAACTCCTTGGGGCAACAATTTAACTCTACAACAAGAGATTGATGAGTGGAGAATGGCTCTACCGAAACTAAATGCACTGCCTACCGAAGACTGGTTCTTTGCAAGAGACAAGAAACACCCGTTGTGGACAGGTTACACACTGGGAAAATCTATTGTAAAAGCGTTTTTTGAAGCAAATCCAATGTACAAGATGAAAGATGTCGCCAAAATGGACAGTCATCTCATTCTTGAAAAAGCCAATTACAACCCCCATACTTGACTTTTCTCCTATAGTTGTTACACTCGCGTCAAGATGAAAAATGAATACGATAGAGCCAGAGCAAAAATTTCCGAGCACGAATTAAGGGAAATAGACGCTCAAAATGGCAGAAAGGTTAATGAGGCTAAACACGCTTCTTTGCGTGAATTTTCTGAGAGGAAGAGTTTAAAAAGACTGCCAGAAATAGAGTCTTCGATAATTTCTATATTCGAAGAAGTAAATAGGGAACTCTGTGATAACAAAGGGATCATTTCTCATTGGGCTCATTTTTCAGAAACAGAAGAATTTGGTGTCAGTGGTTTCGAAGAATATGAAACAACTAGTGGTTATAAATCCGCTTTAGATATCTCGTACCCAAAAAGCAACCCACATGTTGGAAGTATAAGTGCCTTTATTTGTGATAATGGTTCCGTAAAATTACGAACGCAGCTTTCTGGTGATTTTAAATACCACAGCCATAGACATTCTGAGAGTGATTCTGAAGAAGTCTTTTCACAAGATCTTTACGAAAGTGACAAAGAATTATTCGAAAATACAATTAGGAAAACTATTATAAACGGCTTACTAAAACTTAAAGGGGTAAAAGATTAAATCGCTCAATGTGTGTTGTGATGAGCAAAGAACGATAAAATTCTTCAACAAACCAAGCTTCCGTGAAAAGCAGAACCGCTTGAAACTGCTTCTTCACGAAGTACTCTTAAGTATAGGGTAAAGACTAAAAAGCCTCGCTTTTGATGCTCACTGCCCTGCCTTAAGAGCATGGAACAACATCCGATACCACAAAATATTTCTTCATACCAGTTTAGGCTGGTGGGAGATATGACCCTGAAACAGTTTTTCCAGCTTGCGGGAGGATTTCTGGTCGGTCTTATTTTTTATTCTTCTCCCCTAATCGGAATCATCAAGTGGCCGTTTGCAATTCTCTCCGTAATTTTGGGTGCTGCCATGGCTTTTGTACCCCTTGAGGAGCGTCCTCTGGAAAACTGGATCTTTGCTTTTTTTAAAGCAATTTATTCTCCAACTCTCTTTAAGTGGAAAAAGACAACCGAGACGCCAAAGTTTTTCCAGGATGAGACTCCTGCAAGCAATGTTCCCAATCCCCAAACCCAGGTCCAGGATACAGCTCTTAAAAATTATCTGGAAACTGCCAGGGTGGCCCCAGGCCCTCTTGCAAAACTTGAGGGAGCGGAACAGGGTTTTCTTGCCGCCATATCCGGAATTTTTGCCGGCATAAAAGGTCCTGCCGTTTCAACCGCAAATCAAAGTCCTGCTGCACCGCCCGCCCCCCCAAAGAAGCTGGAAATTCCCGTGAGCGTTCCTGTTAAGGTTTCTCCTATGCAGCCTTCCCATCTGGTGGTCGAGGAAAAAACCCAGACAGGTTTTCAAACTGAACAAATTCAAACACAAAAGGTCAATCCTATTATTGCGGGAGAAGAAATTGTTTCCACAAAAGAAGCTATTTTTTCAATTGATGCAACCCCGCCCAATCCTCCGACAAGTCCGAATGTTATAGTCGGGCAGGTTGTTGATGAGTCCAGAAGAATTATCGAAGGAGCAATCATTGAGGTAAGAGATGAATACGGACGCCCGATCAGGGCTCTCAGAAGCAACAAGCTCGGACATTTCATAGCCGTTACGGCACTTGATAATGGAAAATACAGCATTATCAGTGAAAAAGACGGCTACCAATTTATGCCTGTTAACTTTGAAGCCAAGGGAGACATTATTCCGCCGATTCTGGTTGGAGGGCGGAAACTGGTGGAAACAAACGCGCAACCGGTAGCCGGAGCCTTAACCAACCAAACAATTTATAACTAAATGCCAAGTAAAATTCCAAATCCAAAATTCAAGATTCCGTTTTTGAATATTCCCGACAAACCCATTGCTTCAACCACCCAGGATTTTGTTCCTGTTGCCGATATTACAAACGACATTGTTGTCTATAAAGACGGCGGGGCCTCCCTCGTAATGGAATCTACCTCCCTTAATTTCGGTCTTCTTTCCGAAAAGGAACAGGAAGCCGTGATTGCGGCCTATGCCGCCATGATAAACTCCCTCACCTTTTCTGTCCAAATTGTCGTCTTAACCCAAAAGAAGGATATTTCATCATATTTAAACTTCCTGGACGAGCAGGCAAAAAAACTTACCCAGCCTCTTCTCGCAAAACTGATGCAGGATTATAAAAGTTTTATCAGTGAATCCGTTAAGAAGAAAAATGTTTTGGGAAAAAGATTTTTTGTTGTTCTTTATTTATCCCCTCTTGAGTTGGGAGTCGGCAAATCCGTTGCCGCAATCACAAAAAGGGGCGGGCCCCTTCCTTATGCCGAATCGTATGTCATCAAAAAGGCCAAGATTGTTCTTTATCCGAGACGCGATCACCTGATGCGTCAGGCGGGAAGGCTCGGAATTAAATTCAAACAACTTACCACTCCTGAACTTATCAACCTGTTTTATTCGATTTACAATCCGGAAAAACCCGCAGTCAAAAAGGAACCCGAGGTGGTATTAAATAAATGAATATGGACGACAGGAAAAACCAACAACCGGCTACTACCCAGCAACCCGAAACCAAACCCCCGATTGTGTCTCCGGCTTTTTCAGTTATGAATCAAAAAATGAATTTACTGGATGTAGTCTCACCTCAATCGGTGGAGGTGGACTTTGACTACATAAAAATAAACGATGTCTACTTCAGAACTATTTTTGTTGGAGGCTATCCGAGGTTTGTTGCCCCGGGCTGGCTTGAACCTGTTGTCAACCTTGATACCTCGCTTGATATTGCTTTTTATATTTATCCTGTTGACGGAAAAAGCGTACTTGACGACTTGAGACGCAAAATTGCCGAAATGGAAGCGGAAATGACGACTGACATAGAGCGAGGGAAAATAGTCGACCCAGTAACTCAGGCAAAACTTGAGGATGCTCAGGCTCTTCAGGAACAACTTGTAAAAGGGGTGGAGCGCTTTTATGAGTTTGGATTTTACATAACAATTCCTGCCAATTCTCCCGAGGAACTTAATCAGATAACCAAGCAGGTTGAATCCCAGCTAGGCTCTCTGATGATTGTCAGCAAGCATGCAATGCTTGATATGTCCGAGGGTTTCCTGGCAACTGCCCCGTTCGGAATCGACAGGCTCAATATCACCAGGAATATGGACACAACTTCTGTTGCCACAACCTTCCCTCTTACTTCTACGGAACTATCAAGTGACCGTGGTGTTTTATACGGCATAAACTCCCAAAATGAGTCTTTCATTATTTTTGACAGATTCAGTTTACAAAACGCCAATATGTCCATATTTTCCACATCGGGTTCCGGAAAATCGTATTTTGTTAAACTCGAGGCTATAAGATCTTTAATGGTCGGAATTGAAACAATTGTCATCGATCCTGAGAGCGAATATAAAACCATTGCCGAGGCGGTCGGAGGCGAATACATTTCCTTCTCCTATAACTCAACCGCTAAAATAAACCCCTTTGACCTTTCCCAAATCAGGGAGGAGGGGGAAAACCAACTGGGTTTGAAGATTCTTTCCCTACACTCTCTCATGAAAGTAATAATGGGGGCAATTACTCCGACACAGGAGGCAATCTTAGATCGGGCCCTCATAATGACCTATAAAGCCAAAGGTATAACCATGGATCCCGATACCCAGGGAAAAGAACCTCCTTTGATGGAAGACCTTTACAAGACTCTTATAGGGATGGAGGTTGCCGATGCATTGGATCTTGCAGCCAGGCTTGAAAAGTTTGTCAAGGGAAGCTTTGTGGGGATTTTTGACAAACAGACAAACATTAATATCATAAATCCGTTCACTGTTTTTTCCGTCAAAGATTTACAGGATGCACTTCGCCCAATTGCTATGTTCATCATTCTCGATTACATTTGGACCAGAGTTAAAAAAGATCTCAAGAAAAGAAATCTGATTGTCGATGAGGCCTGGCATATGATGAGATATCCGGACACGGCACAATTTTTATGGAGTGTTGTCAAAAGGGCCCGTAAATACTTCCTAGGACTCACCACAATCACTCAGGACGTCGAAGACTTCCTCGGACAGGACATCGGTAAGGCAATTGTCACAAATAGCGCCATGCAGCTTCTGCTGAAACAGTCCCCCGCGGCAATTGACAAGATCGGTGAAGTTTTCTATCTCTCCCAGGGAGAAAAAAGGTTGCTTTTGGCCGCAAATGTCGGAGAGGGAATTTTCTTTGCCGGCCCGCACCATGCCCCAATCAGAATCGTTGCATCGGAAAATGAAAATAAAATCATAACAACCAAACCGCAGGAAGTTATTAAAGTATCAACAAACCCCTACTCCGATAGTAGTCGTTCCGATAAATAATTATGGCAAATAAAATTAGTTTAACTTCCGAAAACACGAAATATCTAATTGATGCTTTTACCCATTTTTTCCCGGAAGACGCAATTTACGCAGCAGATAAACCCTACGTCTCAGGAGAGTTTAACTGGAAGAATCGCAAAGATTTTATAGATTTTGTTTACAGGCTTACAGGAGTTTTAATAAAATCCGAGAGAGATTTTGAAAACATAAAGAAAGCCCAGTTAGCCGTTGAAGCTCTTACTTCAGATAATCAAGACGTGGAAAAACCAACCGACTCAAACCTGCCGGACAAAGAAGCGAGAGAGCTCCAGGAACTTGAAAGACAAAAAAGGGAAGCTGAAGCGCAAGCAGCAAAAGAAAAAGGAGAAAAAGAAGTTCAGGAAGCGATAAAAAGAAAGACAGAAGCTTATAACAAACAGGCAAAAACTGAACCGGCAGAACCGACCACTCAAGTTACCCCAAAAACAGAACAGATAAAAATATTAGACGAACTCAATAACAAAAAAATTACTGTTTCGCCTAAGGAAAACCCGGTTGAGATAGCTTTAACACCTCAGGACAAGGAGAAAATCTTCAATCTTGCACAAGCAATAAAAGTTGACCCAGGTACGGTTCAAAAAATAATAGAACAGAAAATCCAAGAATCTGTCAACAAGTCTTTTGGTGAAATAAAACAAACCATTACAGTGCCAATAATTGA
>DAHVYL010000024.1 GCA_027327685.1 Candidatus Woesebacteria bacterium | reverse complement strand
TATTCGGTTAGGAACTTGGTTGCCTCTTTCCTCTTTTTCATTCTGGCTCTGATGAGTAAAGAAACAGGGGTGATCCTGCCGTTTATCCTTATCATCGTACATTTTTACTTAAGGGTAGTAGGAGCAACCGGAAGAATTAAATTTCCAATCAAAAAACTGATAATCTCCTTGCTTCCGTATGGAGTAGTTTTGGGAGTTTATTTATCTCTGCATTTCCTGAGTTTCGGTCTTATTTCAGGGGACAGCTATATTTGGGATTTTGCTCCGGGAAGGGCTCTAAATACCTCTTTCTGGTACTTCCTCTGGTCTTTGAATCTGCCCGAAATGCTTATCGATTTTGTGGGACCGGGGTTAAAACTAAATCCCAATCTATTAAAGTATTGGTCGGCCGATATAATCCCGATTTTTGTTCTATTTACGGCTCAAGCGGGTTTTATTGTTTTTGCCCTTTTCAAATCCAAAATCCTGAAAAATAAATCCTTAATTTTATTTTGTGTTTCGTGGTTTTTGCTTACAATTTCCCCGGTGGTCTTTTTGCCGGTTCATAAATTTACCTATTATCTGACCTTGCCCCTATTCGGAGTTATCATGCTTCTTTCCTACCTTCTTAATGGTCAAAAACCGGTAGTTAAAATCCTTTTCTGCACGATTTGGGTAGTACTATCTCTCACTTCTCTCAGGTTGACCTTGGAAACAAACTGGATTACCCAAGGGGTTAATACTTCCGAAAGGGTTAATAACTATTTTAAAGAAAACCGCGAAGCACTGAAGTCCAAAGATATTTCTTTTGTTGATACTCCTGAGGACAAGGATTTGCCTTGGTCTCCGACACTGACCTTAAAAACAGTATTGTCCGAATACAATTTCTTTGACCTCTTTTATCCGGAGCTGCGTGAACGAATATCGTATGGAGATGAAAAAGCGGAGGTTCAAATCAGGTCCAGACAGCTTTTAGGATATTGATATGAAAAGGACAAGAGTTGAAAAACATTTTGATGGGGTTGCCAAAGATTATGATTTCTACAAAAACAAGAACTCCTTTTATTATCAAAATTTGAAAGAACTTCTTGGGAACTTGATCCCGGATGGTAAAAAAGTGTTTGAAATCGGCTGCGGGACGGGGGATTTATTAAATTATCTCAATTCTCAAGAAGGGTACGGGTTTGATATAAGTAGCCGGATGATAGGACTGGCCAAGAAAAAATATAAACAAGACTTGGTCGCCCGGAGTCCCGGTAAAAAAACAAGGAAATTATATTTTTCAACCGTCTGGCCTAAGGAAACCTTTGACTATGTATTTATGAGTGATGTTATAGAACACCTTGAAGATCCTCAAAAGACTTTCAAACAAATATCTGGTCTTATGAATAAAAAATCCGAATTGGTTGTAACTATGGCAAACCCGATTTGGGAACCGGTCTTAATGGTTGCAGAGAAATTGAAACTAAAAATGCCGGAAGGACCGCACAATAGAATCGGATATCAAAAATTAAAGATTCAGATGGAAGAAGCGGGAATAAAAATAGTTAAACACGACTACAAACTTCTGGTGCCGGTGAAAATTCCGGGCATTACAAACTTTGCAAACAGGTATCTGGAGAAACCTCTGAAAAGATTTGCGTTTATAGAATATTTTATTGCTGTTCTTTGCTGAGAAAGCTCAATGTTTCAGGGATCAAAACTTTCCGCAGACTCTGAAATTGCCTATCCGGTAAAAGTGCATTAAGGTCCTCATCGATTATGGTTTGGGTCAGTTTACCTTTGATAAATTCGGTTAATTTTTTAAAATAAATTTTTGGATCCATCCCCGTTCTTTCTTTTATAACCGATCCCGAATATGAATAGCCGTTAATAAAAAAGTGGTGGATATCGTATATGTCGCGTCCGGCGATTGTTTGATGGTTTGCGTATCTATCCAGGACGGCAACCAGCTTATTTGCAAACATGGTTTCTATGGTTTGGGAATTCATCAGACGGTCGACTTCGGGAAAATATTGAACTTTATATTTATTGGCTTTGACAATCAGGCTATTTACACTGATTTTAATTGAATTCCGTTTGTTGGGTGGAGCCGGGTACTGGACCTGAAACATGAGTACGTTGTCAAATTCTTTTTTGATTGTTAGACCCAGGTGATTAAAAATCCGGCGGAATTCCTTACGGATGTCTTCTTCGGGTGTTTTTTGCAGTAAATCAAAATCCAGATCCACAGAGAACCTGTCCAAAAATCCCAGCATTGAAGCGGAGGTACCGCCTTTAAATGCCAGTATCTGCGACAGGGGGGGGCTATCGATTATTTCCACAAGCAATCTGTTTAAGTATGATTTGTGGATTGTATCTTCAGGTCTCAAGTTTATCATGGGTAATTAACCTCTTTTTGAATATCATTCATTTTTTTCCAATCGATATTTTCGGGAAGATCAAAGTGATAATTCCGGTCAAAATAGAGCATGTCGGCGGCGGCCCGTTCAACCGATGCTACAAATACCCCGTTTTCGTTGGCTATGCCTGCGGGACTACTCAGATATTCGTCTTTTAGCTTACGGTAGAGAAAAGATTCATCTCCGATTGTTATCTTTTTGGATACACTGCTAACGAAAGTATGTTTATGGATTGCCTGGTAAACAACTCCTGCCCGGGCAAGTACGGATTCGGTACTTAAGTATGTATATTTATGGACAACTGCCACTCCGAGTTCCAACGGGGGGAGTTGCGAAAGGGGGACGGTTGAATATAAACCTTTATAGACAGGGACCAAAATGCCTTTTTGGACATAGCGCTTAACGGCCGTATAGAGGGTGTTTTTATTGGAAATGCCCCAAAGTATGGCCAGATCGTTGCTGTGATATAGCTGCCTGTCGAGCCTGATTAGTTCACTTATTCTGTACATATATGTACAGGATAATACAATTAGATGCAAATGTCAATATCCGGATAATATCTGTCCAATATGTGGTTAAATATCTGTCCGATATTGGGGTTGGACTCCAATTTACCTGTAATTTATTGGGCTATCGGCCCTCAGAGTTTGAATTCTTTTAGGGCTATTCCTGCCAGTTTGAAAAGCAGAAGACCGTGATGAAATCTTCTGATATTGGTTTCTCCATACTCTCTTTCTTTATACCTTATCGGAATTTCAACTACTTTTAAGTTGTGTTTGATAGCGGAGAAAATCAGGGCAAAATCGCCGAAAGGATCCACCTCAAGATATTTCAGATAGTCTTTCTTCATTTTTAGAAAGTCCGTTCGGAGGATGGCTTTTGTTCCGCAAAGAGTGTCTTTAAAGTGCTGTCCGAAAATTTTGGTAAATATTGAGCTGAAAAACTGATTTCCCAGCTTATTAAGTGTTTGCATTGCCTGCCCCTCCATCGGGTATACGAGACGGCTTCCGTTTACAAAAGTATTGGGGCGGGATGACAGAATATTGAAGAATTTAGGAAGGTCGGTTGCCGGAACGGTGCGGTCTGCATCATAGATTATTAAAACATCTCCCGTTGCCTTTTCAAAGCCGAGTCTCACGGCATCGGCTTTACCCTTTCCTTTTTGTTTTAATGAAACTACTCTTATATGTTTTTGATGTTTTTTTTCTATCTCCTTTTCGATCTCAAGCTCCGTATTGTCTTTTGACCCTCCTTCGATGAAAATAATTTCCTGCCATTTGCCGAATTTGGGGATAGAAGGAATAATTTTTGCAATGTTGCCTTCTTCGTTTCTTGCCGCAATAATGATCGATACGCTTAAATTGTGGCTGACGGAAGGTGGTTGGGGATTAATGCCGGCCACGGTAATGGCTGTTATTCCAAAAAATCTTGTATACGAACTGATAACTTCAAAACCGCTTATTTCTAAAATATTTTTAAGATCGGCCTGGGTGATCCAGTTTTGTACACCAACCTTTTTTCGTAGTCCCAGGAAGGATGCCAGATTTAACACAGGCTCCCAGAAGGGGTTATGGTAGGATATCAGAATTTTTGTATCGGGATTGATGTTTTTTCTTAAATCCTCAAAATAGGTCTGGAGGTCAGGAATATCGCCGATTGTGTTATCAAGAATGACCCCAGCGGCGGCGGAGAAGTTTTTATAAACTCTTTGCAAATCACGGTGATATAGTTTTTGAAAGACGTTTTGAGACATTTGAATTCAAGCGTATTATAGCAAACAAGAGGTAAGGAAGGTTGATTTATTTGAGCACTTCGTTTTTGAGAAGTTTACGATTGTGTTTCGGTGAGGATTGTTTTGGCCATAGCCAAGAAAATAGAACCCTTCTACGTTTTGGATCAAGATCCAGCCTATCCCAGTATTTTTTCAACAGGGCAGCCTTTATCTTTTTTCCGTTCAAACCAAAATTAATTTGCTGTTCCAGTTTCCAAATCTCATATGCACGGGGATGTTTTTTGAGTTCGCTTACGTCAGTGCTCCAGAGTTGTACATACCTAATTATATGGGTTTTGCCAATCTTTTGCGGAGTAGACCCTGTTCAATTTTTGAAAAGTGCCTCGCGGTGTCTTGGCTTAAACGTATCGTAAAGAAAAATTACTTTGGTGGGTCTCTATGGGAATAAATGTGGGATTTGAAGAAGATGGGAAGCACGATAAATATATAAGACCAGTTTTGATAATAAGGAAGTTTAACCGTGATTTGTTTCTTGGAATACCCATGAGCACCAGACTGAAAGATAGTCCATATTATATAAAAGTTACAGTCGACAAACAGGTTGTTTCTGTCCTGATTTCACAGATCAGAACTTTCAGTGCAAGAAGAATTCAAGATAAACTGGCGGAGATAGACACAAAAGACTTCAAAAAAGTCAAAGAGAGTGTGGTGAAGATGATTTCTTTCTCTCTCCCGCAAAAGCAGGAGAGCCGTGGCTAATGCCAATTTGGATGATTATAGCTCACTGTAGCACTCTCATCAACGAATTGGCGCCGGCTCAGTCTTTGAAAAATGTCCCGCAGTGTCTTGGATTTGAGCGTACTATGGCAAACTCAATTAAGTTATTTGAAGCTGAACAATAGTTCCGAATCAAGTGCACGGGCGATTTTATTTAATTGGTTAAAAGACGGATTGCCGGACATTGTTTCGATATTTGAGATAAGTGCCTGAGAAGTCCCTAGTTTCTTTGCCAGGTCTCTTTGAGACATCTTTTTTTCAAGCCTTTTTTTGATGAGGGCCTTTGCCAGTAAGTACTCCGGTCTTGCCTTTTTCCAGGCCTCACTGAAGCCTTTATCTTTAAGGCTTTCTTTAAGGTGATCGTCGAATGTGTATATTTTGTTTTTCATAACAGATTTCTAAAATGATACTATATATGATATCATTATATTATCCATAGTTAAGTTTGTCAAGGGCCATAAACAATCTTCCACTTCTTGAGTCTTTCAAGTGCTGTTTTTATCTCTTTGGTAGGGGTCTTTTGCTTCTTTTTAATGAACCCGTGCAGCGCCAGTATTGAGTTTTTTGTTCTGGAAACGTAAAGAATTCGCACACTATCTTTGCCGACAATTCTGATTTCCCAAAGAGGCGTTCCTGTTAAATGTTTGGTGTGTGGAATCAGGCCAATTAAACCTGATTCTTGATAAAGCTGGAAAGTGTTAAACACTTTAGTTTTTTGCGTATCGGCTAGTGAATCAATGAAATCCTTTACGGGCATTTTGCCGTTTGGGGTAGTATAATAAACAACTCTATTTCGTAACTTTGAAGACATAATTTATTATAACAGTATTCAGAAGGATAAAATAGTTTTGCTAAACCCTATTAAAGCCTTTGTGGTACAATTTTTGAAAGATATTCACAAATTATGGATCTAAGAGGATTATACCGGAAATCATTTGTTCTGCCCGTGGTTATTGCTTTTACTTACATCACTCTTTTACTGGACACCGTTAAGTACCCCGGATTTGTCGGAAACCATTTTTTGATTGATGCGAAAGTCTATTTTGCCTTTACAGTAACACTTCTTTTACTTTCCGATACCAAATCAAAATTGATGGATTTTATTTCAAAAACCAATCGTTTTTTTCTGTTGGCGGCTCTTCCGGTCTATCTGGGTTTTTCACTACTGGAAGGAGCCAACTACACCAATTATGTTTTATCTACTTTCAAGTTTCATCTTGCCGGGATGGTACAAGTGGTTATCTTCAGCCTCTCAATCTTTTTAGTTGACAGATTTAGGGACACTATTCCCAAATACACCAAAAGATTTAATGCGGTCTATCTGGCAATACTTTTTTTGACTGTCTTTTTTATGGTAAAAAATCTGACATATATCTCCGACATGGCAGTTAAAAGGAACTCATATATCCTTTTCCATTTGGGAAATTCGTACGATGAGAAGATGTTTTATGAATGGGGAGTTTTTTATCGATTTATGGTTTTTGTAAAAAACAATACACCGGAGGGTGCAACCATTGTTATTCCTCCGATGCAGGATCCCTGGTTGATGGGCAGCGGGAATGATCATTTTGTCAGGGCGTTTCTCTTTCCAAGAAAAATTGTTCCGGAGACTCTGATTATTTCGGATATAAAAAAATATAACCCGGGAACATACATTTTAATTACCTGGGGAAAAGAGGCGTGCAAACCCGACCCCGAATGTCATGGTTGGCCAAGGCAGGACATTACGGCTAAAAGAATTATTTATAAGGATCCGGATTCCGAAAAGGCGATAGAGACAAAAGAGAATGCCATCTATAGGTTGGAAGATGATAAATATGTTTATGGCGTAATAGAACTGTGATTATATGATTTTATCTGTTATTTTCATTTTATTAATTATTTTAGGAATAGGGCTGCCGCTTACCCTTCTTATTTCTCCTAAAATTAACCGTGTGGCGGCAATTGGTTTATCTTTCCCGATCGGAATTGGAGTTTTTACACTTCTTATGTTTATCACAAATCTTGCCGGCATACGTTTTAGTTTCATCAATGAATTAATTCATTGGATCGTGGTTTCGGTACCGCTTGTGGTTTTGGCAAGAAAAAAGCTCAAAAACTTTTTTGTTGAGTTAGTCCGTGACGTCAGATATTCCAAACTGGAGTCTGTGGAAAAAGTAATGCTTGGAGTTTTGGTATTTTTGGCAGTAACAAGTTTTATAAACACCTTTTATTGGCCGGTTCATATGTGGGACTCTGTTGTTCTTTATGATTTTAGAGGTCATGTTTTTGCAAATACTGGATTTATGAAAGAAGCATTTATTGACAGTTATTACTACGGTTATCCACTTCTGACATCCCTTGCGCACACTATTGTATATTTGGCCGGAGGCAAGTATCCACAGTTCCTATACTCACTGTTTTATTTATCTTTGATACTGGGTTTTTACGGCTTCCTGAAAGAATTTGTTTCCCGTAAGATGAGTCTCTTTTTTACATTGGTTCTGGCGACAGTACAGCCTCTTTTTTATCATTCTCTGTTTTCATATACAAACTTGCCATTTTCCGTTTATCTTTTTTTGGGAGCGATCTGTATTTATCTTTGGGATAGCGGGCGGACACTTCCTGATAAAAATAAAGGCACAGGGTACTTAGCCCTTTCAGCACTTTTGATTGGGTTTTCTACATGGACAAGATCCACCGAGCCGTTTTGGTTTGCTATTCTTTTTGTTGTTTTTGTAGTTTCAGTCTATCGGAAAAAAGTTTGGAGCTTTGCCTCATATTCATTTCTGTTTTTCCCAATACGGGAAGTGTGGAAAGTTTTTCAGAATTTACTAAGGGGTGGGGGTAGCCCAACTGCCTCAGAATTTGCAGACTATGGAAATGTTCTACAAGCATTATTAAACACAGAAAGACAGGCGCAGGTTGCCGGTTATCTGTATAAGCATGTAGTTGTTCCGTGGGGTCCTATCTTTGTGGCCTTCATTCTTGCAATAGTGTTACTGTTTTTATTAAAAAAACAGAGGGAACTATTTTTGATATTTTTCATTACGTTTGCTCTTTTGGCTATTTTAGTGGTTGGAACATTTGGGCTAAGTTTAACTGTAGAGTTTTGGTATAGGATAGGGGATGCTGCTCAAAGGCTATCAATGCTTTTTTATCCATTTTTTGTTTTCTGCATAGCAC
>DAHVYL010000023.1 GCA_027327685.1 Candidatus Woesebacteria bacterium | reverse complement strand
GTCGAAACTGCGTGCCTTCTTGATAGCGGCGAGGTTGCTGTTTCCTCGGTTCCTGCGGGAACTTCAACCGGAACCCATGAAGGATTGGAACTTAGGGATTCTCAAAGTCCCAGGTATTTGGGTATGGGCGTGCTTCAGGCGGTAAATAATGTGAATATGGTTTTAGGCCCGGGAGTTATCGGAATGGATCCGACAGACCAGGAATCCATTGATAAAAAAATGATTGCACTTGATGGAACGGAAAATAAAAGCAAATACGGGGCCAATGCTATTCTTTCAATCTCGGAGGCCGTGGTAAAGGCCGGGGCGATGATGCGTCAGCAGCCTTTGTATTCGTGGATTTTTGCCCTGGCATCAAAATACGGCATTACCCAGAGCGTAAAAGTTCCGACTCCTCTTTTCAATATGATCAACGGCGGAATGCACGGGGCGGGAAATCTTGATTTTCAGGAATTTTGGGTAATCCCCACATCCTCCAAGTCCTATTCCGAAGGTCTTCAGATCGGGGCCGAAATCTATCAGACAATAGGCGCTAACCTCAAGCACCGCGGAGCTATTCACTCGGTTGGCGACGAGGGAGGATACGCTCCCGATCTTTTTACAAATGCGGATGCTTTGGAAGTTTTTGTCGAATCAATCCGTCAAAGCAATTATTCTTTAGGCAGGGATGTTCTTTTGGGTTTGGACCTTGCCTCGGATAGTTTTTATAAAGACGGGGAATATTTTATCAAGGACCGCGCCTCGGCAATGACCGATTCCCAACTTATTGATTTCTATAAAGCACTTATCGACCAATACAAATTGGCCATCATGGAAGATCCTTTCCACGAAGACGCCTGGGAGACCTGGAAAGACTTTACCTCTCAGGTTTCCCAAACCACTTTGGTAGTTGGAGACGATCTTTTGTGCACCAATCCCAAACGTGTGGAAAAAGCAATCAAGGAAAGGTCCTGTAATTCGGTTCTGGTAAAACCAAACCAAATAGGCACCGTAACCGAAACACTACAGGTAATCAAAATGGCCAAGGACGCTGGATGGAAAGTTATTGTTTCCCATAGATCCGGAGAAACCAACGACAGTTTCATTGCCGACTTCGGAGTCGGAGTTTCCGCAGATTTTGTCAAGTTTGGTGCACCGGCCAGAGGGGAAAGGGTTGCTAAATATAATCGTCTTTCTACCATAGAAGTAGAACTGGGGAGAATTAAATAATGCAAGGCGAATCTTCAAAATTAGTACTTTTGGTGGTTTTGGATGGTTGGGGAATTTCTGCACCCGGACCCGGGAATCCTCTTTCCCAGGCGGACCTTCCGAACATGAGAAAATTCATGTCTGCTTTTCCCCACACACAGCTTCAGGCTTCGGGAGAGGCAGTGGGGCTTCCCAGAGGGGAAGTCGGCAACACCGAAACCGGGCACCTCAATCTGGGTGCGGGAAGAATTGTCTATCAGGATTTACAGCGGATAAACATGTCCATAGCCGACGGGTTTTTTTATCAAAATCAGGTTTTGATAGGAGCAATTGACCATGCTCGCACCGGCGGAGGTAATCTTCATCTGATGGGACTAATCGGAGCAGGGGGGGTGCACAGCAACATTGAACACCTTTTTGCATTAATCGAGCTTGCCCGCAAACACCAGTTTGACAGGGTGTTTTTGCATTTATTTACAGATGGCAGAGATTCCCCACCGACTGCTGCCAAAACATACATCAGCCAAATCCGCGAAGTTATAAACAAGCACGGTGTCGGACAAATTGCTTCGGTTACGGGCAGATATTGGGCAATGGATAGGGACATGCGCTGGGACAGAACAGCCAAGGCATATTGGGCTTTGACAAAAGGGGAAGGGCACCTTTTCAAGACTCCTGAGGAAGCAATTGACGCTTCCTATGCAGAGGGTAAAACAGACGAATTTATTGAACCCTGTCTGATGTCTGATCCTGCCGGCAAACCTTTAACTCTGATTAAGGCAAATGATTCAGTGGTTTTTTTCAACTTCAGAATCGACAGGCCCAGGCAACTTGCCAGGGCCTTTACTTTTCCAGATTTTTCAAAAGCAAACCTACCGGTTGGATTTGATCCGTATAGAGTCAAATACCAAAAAACCCATTTGGCGGCTCCGGTCCCGGCCACTGAGCCCTTCAATAGAGGACCGAGAATTGAGAATCTTTATTTTGCAACAATGACTCAGTATGAAAAAGCAATTGTGGAAGCGGGTGCTAAAGTGGCTTTTCCTCCGGAAACCGTAAAACTGCCCCTGGGGGCTGTGATAGCTGATGCCGGATATAAACAGCTCAGAGTTTCCGAAAGCGAAAAGGAGCGCTTCGTCACATTCTATTTCAACGGACAGCAGGAGACGGCCTTCGACGGAGAAGACCGTATAATTATTCCCTCTCCCAAAGTTACCACCTATGACCTTAAGCCGGAAATGAGCGCCAAGGAAATTACGGAAAACGTTTTGGCCAAAATTAAAGTCCAGGGCCGATATCAGTTTGTCCTTGTAAACTTTGCCAATCCGGACATGGTCGGCCATACCGGCAATATCGGAGCAGCCGTTAAAGCCTGTGAAGTGGTTGATGAGTGTCTTGGCAAACTTAACGATTTCATTATGGCCTACGGAGGCTTTATGTTGGTTACCGCCGATCACGGCAATGTGGAAGAGATGATTGACCCGGCTACAGGCATAATCGAAACCGAACATAGCGGAAACTCTGTCCCTTTCATAGTTGTTTCCCAAAAAACAATGGGTAGACCGGTTACACTTCCTTCAGGAATTCTGGCGGATGTTGCCCCGACCATCCTTAAAATTTTGGGAATAACCATACCGTCGAATATGACGGGCAGAAATTTACTGGATTCACAATTTGAATTCTAACCTGTATACTTTTTAAATCATGCAAGAAATAATGCGGCTCCTGGCGGAATTTTTAACTTCGTTTATTTCCTCGTATGGCTACTTTGCGGTTTTTCTCTTTATGACTCTTGAAAGCGCGCTTATCCCCATCCCTTCCGAAGTAACCATGACATTCGCGGGATTTTTGAGCGGAATCGGCATTCTAAATATTTGGGTGGTAACTTTCATAGGTGCATTTGGGAACCTGGTTGGTTCGCTCCTGGCTTTTTGGCTGGGAAGAAAAATGGGGGAAGGTTGGATTAGGGTAGCCATCAGGAAATGGGGCCGTTGGCTTCTTATTCATGAAAAGGATTTTGATAAAGCTCTTTCCTGGTTTAACAAATACGGACAGGGTGTAACTTTCGGCTCACGTCTTTTACCCATCGTCAGAACTTTTATCTCTCTTCCCGCGGGAATAGCCGATATGGATATAAAACTCTTCATCCTTCATTTGGTCGGGACTGCTCGCCTTTGCCGGCCTTAAGCTCGGACAAAACTGGAGCGCGGTTGAACCTTTCTTCAGAAAATTCCAATATCTGATTATCGGAGTAGGTATCCTCTTGGTAGTAATCTATATTTGGAAGCACATCAAAAAAGACAAAGAAGATTAATTTCGATATTTCCTCACAAGTCCAACAACCCTTCCCTGAATGCGCACGTTTTTGACAAAAATCGGCTGCATAGCAGAGTTTGCCGGCTGAAGTCTTATCCTTGTAGCCTCTTTGTAGAATCTTTTTAGAGTTGCCATTCCGTTATCAAGCAGGGCAACAACGACGTCTCCGTCGGCGGCATGTTCGGTTTGTTCGACAATAACATTATCCCCATCCATTATGCCGTCTTCGATCATGCTTTCACCTCTGACCTGAAGGACATATGTTCTTTTGCCTCCGGTCACAAAAGACGCCGGAATGTTCATTGTGGCATTAGGGTCCGTATAGGGCTCAATCGGGGAGCCTGCGGCGATAAAGCCGAGAATCGGTGCATTGAAATTCTCCGCCTTGATAAGGGAAGTGTCTCCTTCGATGATTTCTATTGAGCGGACTTTGCCTTGTTTCCTTTTGATAAGACCTTTTGCTTCAAGCGACTGCAGATGTTCATGAACCGTAGCCAGGGAAGATACACCAATAGCATCCGCTATATGCTTAAGAGTGGGAGCGTAGCCGTTTAATTCGATATACTGCTTTATGAATCCCAAAATCTGTCTTTGCTTTCTGTAAACTATTAATGTCATTTTACTTATAATGTAATTTTGCTTATTTCAATCTACAAACATTACCCGAATAATGCAACTAGATCTTTCCCACTCAAAACCGAACATATACCAAACATGTGCTAGAATAGCCTATGGAATTCAAACTCAAATCCGATTTTAAACCGATACCCGATCAGGAAAGGGCGATAGAAGATCTTTCCGGGGGAATCCTGAGCGGTGAAAAATACCAGACCCTTCTCGGAGTTACCGGATCCGGGAAGACTTTTACCATGGCTAAAGTAATTGAGAGGGTCAAAAGACCGACTCTGATTATCTCCCACAATAAAACCCTGGCAGCACAGCTTTACCAGGAAATGCGCGATCTTTTTCCCGAAAATGCGGTTTCCTATTTTGTTTCCTATTATGACTACTACCAGCCTGAAGCCTATATTCCTTCAACCGACACATATATAGAAAAAGATGCCGATATAAACGAAATGATAGATAAGCTCAGGCTTGCGGCAACCGCAAATCTCCTCACACGGGCCGATTCAATAGTAGTTGCCTCGGTTTCCTGCATATACAATATAGGTTCTCCCCATGAATACGGTCATTTTGTACTTGAGATTGCCGAGGGAATGAAAATAGAACGCGAGCAAATTATCAATAGAATTGTCGATCTTCAATACGAGAGAAGCGAATTCGGCTTTGACAGAGGAACCTTTAGGGTAAGAGGTGATGCAATCGATATTTATCCGGCATATCTGGACCAAGCCCTGCATATTGAGTTTGATGGGGATAAAATAAGTAAAATAGAACTCATCAACCCTCTAACTGGAAATGTGGCCAAAAGTAAAGGTTATAACCCTGCCAATTTCGTTCTTTATCCGGCAAAACATTTCATGACCGATCCGGGAACTCACAAGAGTGCTTTCGAAAACATTATGAGAGATCTCAATATCCGCGTAAAAGAGCTCAAGACCGAAGGAAAAGATTTGGAAGCTCACAGGATTGCCCAGAAAGTCACCTATGATCTTGAGATGATTAAAGAAGTCGGTTACGTAAAAGGAATTGAAAATTATTCAAGATATTTTGACGGCAGATCTCCCGGAGAGCCTCCTTTTTCGCTTTTGGACTATTTCAATGAACCCTACAAAGATAAATGGATGCTTTTGATAGATGAGTCACATATGACTTTTCCTCAGATAAGAGGGATGTTTAACGGGGACTTGGCCAGAAAACAAACTTTAATAGACTACGGTTTTAGGCTTCCTTCGGCTCTTGACAATAGACCCCTTAGATTTGAGGAATTTTTAAGAAGAATTCCTAATTTTATTGCAAGCTCAGCCACTCCCAATGACTGGGAAGTAAGTATGAGTAGGGGCAGAGTCACGGAGCTTTTGGTCCGCCCGACAGGAATTCCCGATCCCGAAGTAACCATAAAACCGATAAAAAACCAGGTTGCAGACGTTATCGAAGAAATCAAAAAAGTTGTTAAAAAGGGACAGCGTACGCTGGTTACCACCCTGACCAAGAAAACAGCGGAGGATCTTTCCAGCTACCTTTCCGAACAGGGTTTGAAAGTGCAATATTTGCATTCGGATATTGCCACACTTGATAGGACGGATATTTTGGACGACCTCAGGTCCGGCAGATACGATGTGCTTGTTGGAATCAATCTTTTAAGGGAGGGATTGGATCTTCCGGAAGTCGGTTTGGTGGCAATTTTGGATGCGGATAAAGAAGGGTTCCTCCGAAGCGACGTAACCCTTATCCAGACGATGGGTAGAGCCGCCAGACACGTTGAGGGACGTGTAATCATGTATGCCGATAGACTGACCGGCTCCATGGAGAAGGCCCTTTCGGAAGTCAAAAGAAGGAGAGCCTATCAACTTGCCTACAACAAAAAACACAGCATCACTCCGGTAAGCGTAAGTAAGCCCATCAGAAATAAACTTGTCGACAGGGAGGAGGGTGAAAAAGCCCCCTGGGTATTCGGCAGCAAGGAACCGATGTTTGAAAGTCTTGTCCACATAGATGTGGATGCAATGACTCCCATGGAAAAAAAGAGGTTGGTAAAAAACCTAACCAATGAAATGCGTACGGCAGCCCAAGACCTAAACTTTGAATTAGCAGCAGAAATTAGAGACAAAATTAAGGAAATCTCCTAAAAACTCAGTTTTGACCGTGCGCTAAAATAATTGGTGCCTTGAGTCCTTGACTTCTTAAACCAGTCTCCCGAAGTATTTGTTATGTTATAATTCTATTTCCACCGAGGGATCGGCGGGTGCCTTGTATGGAAAACTATATCAAAATCAGGGGTGCCAGACAGCACAATCTGAAAAATGTCAATCTTGATATTCCCAAAAATAAACTTGTTGTTTTAACGGGGGTTTCGGGATCCGGAAAAAGCTCTCTTGCTTTTGACACACTCTATGCCGAAGGTCAAAGAAGATATGTGGAATCCCTTTCTTCATATGCCAGACAGTTTTTGGGAATTATGGAAAAGCCGGATGTGGATTCAATTGAAGGTCTTTCTCCGGCAATCTCCATCGACCAAAAAACCACTTCCCATAACCCCAGGAGTACCGTCGGAACAGTTACCGAAGTCTATGACTACTTGAGGCTTCTTTTTGCAAGAATTGGACACCCTCACTGCCCCATCTGCGGCAGAGAGATCTCCCATCAATCCCTTGACCAGATAGTGGGAGCTGCTATGGATTTGATGGAAACTACCGCCAGAATGAATAAAAAAGCCTGGTTTTTGGTTCTTTCTCCGATAGTACAGGAGAGAAAAGGTGAATTCTCCCAACTTTTCGAGAATCTGAAATCAAAGGGTTACAGACAGGTCAGAATCGACGGCTATATACACGATTTGTCGGAAGATCTGGTACTGATTAAAACCAACAAACATACTATCGAGGCCGTTACAGACAGAATCGCCCTTTCTACGGAGAGTTTTAAGAGAGACTCCTCAAAAGCAGGAATCAGGGGTAGAATTGCCGATTCCATGCAACAGGCATTGAATTTGTCGGAAGGCCTGGTTGTTTTGGCCCAGATCTTGGACAAAGAATTTAGCATGCCGGCTTCACCCAAGAAATTCAGCGATCACCTTTTTTCCGAACGCTTTGCCTGTCCGATTGACAACATAAGCCTACCCGAAATCGAACCTAGAACATTTTCGTTTAACTCACCCCAGGGAGCCTGTCCCACATGCACGGGTTTAGGCAAAATCCTTAAAGCGGAACCCGAACTTCTTTTCTCGGAAGATCTTTCAATAATGGAGGGTGGAATTCTGCCTTTTTCCAACATGTTTGAACACGAAACCTGGTATGGAAGGCTCGTCAAAAAAATGTGTGAGGATAACGGCATCGACATGCATATTCCGATTCGTGATTTAACAAAAGAGCAAAAAAATATTTTGGTAAAAGGGACAGGAGAGAAGATGTACCACGTCTACGGAACCAATCGTTTTGGTAGAGAAACTTATATCTGGGAAAAATTCATAGGATTTATCCCGGAATTGGAAAGGCGCTACAGTGAATCCGAAAGCGACTGGGTAAAAGAGGAAATCAGGAAATACATGAGAGAAAAGCTTTGCCCGGAGTGTAAAGGCTTAAGACTTAAAAAGGAGGCTCTTTCCATTACCATCGACGGCCTCTCTATTGCCCAGGTTACGGAAATGTCCATTACCAAAGCTCTTGAGTGGATCTCGATGCTCATAAATTTAGATAAAATAAACGAACGCGAAAAAGAAATTGCCAAACTGATCATCAAGGAAATTGAGGGCAGACTCAATTTCCTTCTTTCCGTAGGACTCGAATATTTGACCCTTAACCGGGTAGCGGGCTCTCTCTCCGGGGGTGAAGCCCAAAGAATCAGACTGGCCAGCCAAATAGGATCAGGACTTACCGGAGTTCTTTATGTGCTTGATGAACCGACAATCGGACTCCATCCGAGAGATGACCAAAAGCTCATAGACACACTTAAAAACTTAAGAGACCTGGGTAATTCCGTCAT
>DAHVYL010000022.1 GCA_027327685.1 Candidatus Woesebacteria bacterium | reverse complement strand
AATTCCGAGTCCGTTTTTTCCAACTCGCAACCCACACAATACTTGGTTTTATAAAGTTTTTTATAAATATCGCCGTTTTTGTCGCAAAGTTTCCAAAATTCCTGGGCTGCTTTTATGTGATGAGGGTCAGTGGTTCTGATAAAGCGGTTATAACTTAGGTTTAGAGCTTTCTTCAAGGCATCAAACTTAACGGCATATTCATCGCAATATTTTTGAGGGTCCTTTCCAAGCTCTAGCGCTTTTTGATAGATCTTTTGGCCATGTTCATCCGTTCCGAAGTTAAAGATAACTTCTTCTCCCAAAAGATTATGGTAGCGTGCCAAAGCATCCGCTTGCACAATTTCCAAAGCAAATCCGATGTGTGGTTCCGCATTCACATATGGCAGGGTGGTTGTCAGGTAATATTTCTTGTCCATGACTGTATTGTACAGCTTAAGATGGGACTGAAGCTACTTCTTGGTAAAATTCTTAATTTTTTCAGCCCAAACATTGGCCCACTCTTCAGCCTCGATTTTTTTGAGAGCAAGTTTGACCCCATCTTTTTTGAGTAATTTTTCTGCATCGAGTATTTCCCCTGGGGTGGCAAGCAGGTTTCTTTTGATATTATCCTTATCCCTGCCTTTTTTGAGCCAATAGGCAACGGCCATTCTTTTGATGTATTTTTCAAGTTCCGCATCATCAAAAAAATCCCTTAAAAACATTTCAATTTCACCCAAACCATTAAGGTCATCTATCATCTGGGAAAAAGTTTTGAAAAGTTGCTTTTTAAGTAGAGGATTCATTTAGTTGAGAAATATAACTCCGTGCAGGCTCCAATTGCAAGTATCAGGATCAAGTTTAACAGATTTCCCACACCTAAAAATAACAGAATAGAAAACAAGACAAGTGATGTTGAGACAATAAGACCCCGGCGTGAATTGGTAAAAATGAGTGAAAACGTAAAAAGGAATGAAACAAAAAGCAGTAGAAAAAACAGCGGGATTGCTCCAAAAGTTTGAGGATCGGCAAAATAAATAAGTGTTGTTAGTAGCAGCCACAAAAGAATAGTTAAAAGAAGGGTTGGAAGAAAGTTTTTCCGCTTTAAGACTTGCTGCTTACGTATGGTAGAATGACTTGTCATGGATCCTATTATCATCCTTATTATAGTCTTAGCGGCACTTGTTATTGTAGCCGTTTTTATAAATAAAAAGTTGACTGATCTAAAAGAGTCTCAAAAGCCATCGGAGGAACTTTTGGAAGTAATTAAAATGCTTCAGACAGGAAGCAAAGAGGACAGGCGGGTTCTCCTTTCCTCACTCCAGCAAAATACTCAGGCGATGAATGAGAGGTTGGACAGTGCGGCAAGAGTTATCTCACAAGTTCAGAAAAATATTGGTGAATTTTCAGAGATTGGCCGGGGAATGAAAGATCTTCAGGAATTTTTGCGCTCACCCAAGCTTCGCGGAAATGTAGGTGAGCAGGTTCTTAAAGAAATGCTTGGACAATTTTTACCGAAAAGCTCTTTCAATCTTCAATATACTTTCAAAAGCGGAGATAAAGTTGATGCCGCAATCAAAACTTCGGCAGGGATTATACCGGTAGATTCCAAGTTTCCGATGGAAAACTTCAGAAAAATGGGTGGTGCGGAAACCGATGCCGAAAAGAAATTGTTTGAAAAAGATTTCATAAAAGATGTCAAAACTCATGCAGATGCTATTTCCAGGAAATATATTTTGACAGAGGAGGGGACTATTGACTATGCCTTGATGTATGTACCTTCGGAATCGGTCTATTACGAAGTTGTAAACAATCAGGATCTTTTTGACTACGCCCAAAGCAAACGTGTTCTTCCGGTTTCTCCAACGACTTTTTATGCATATTTAAGAGCCATTCTCATGAGTTTTGAGGGACAAAAAATTGAAAGCAGGGCAAAAGAAATACTAGCCTCCTTAAGGGCGATTCAAAAAGATTATGAAAAAACAAACGACGCCCTCTCGGTTCTTCAGAGACATCTAACCAATGCATACAATATGATGGCAAATGTTTTTACAAGTTTTGGAACCTTGGGCCAAAAAATTTCAGGGGCAGGAAGGTTGGGCAGTGGAGTGGAAAAGGAGGCAAAGGAGTTGGAATAGCATGGAAAATAAGAATTTACGGACAGTCAATTATTATGACGCCCATGCAGAAGAATGGGTGGAGAAACATAATGGCTATGAGGAGAGAACATATTGGCCGGACGAGATGAGACGTTTTAGAGAATTACTACCGGAAGGGAAAATCTTGGAAATTGGTTCCGGCTCTGGCAAGGATGCCTCAAATTTAATTCGTCTCGGGTACGACTATACGGGAATCGACGCTTCTGGGGGTCTTCTAAAAATTGCTGAAAAGAGGAACCCAGGCGGAACATTCAGAAAAATGTCTGTTCAGAGTTTAGATTTTGAAAAAAATACTTTTAACGGTTTTTGGACAGTTGCCACGCTGCTTCATATCCCGAAGGAAGAGATTGATCTATCACTCAGAAATATTGCAGAGGCTGTCAAGCTGGACGGGATAGGTTTCATCTCACTTAAAGCGGGTGCGGGAGAGCGAGAAGATAAAGAGACAGGCAGGTGGTTTTCCTATTATTCAGGTGAGGAATTTGCAAAGATACTTAGAAGAAATGATTTCAAATTAATTGAGTCTGGAACAAGGAAAGGTGAGAAGGGCTATTGGTTATTATTTTTTGTTAAAGTTGAGAAATAAATATTCATGCTACAATCGGATCGTGGCAGACGAATCCTCAAACCTTAAATTAAACAAGGAGCAAATCGAGGCGATTAAGCATGCAAAAGGACCTCTTCTTATTATTGCCGGAGCCGGAACCGGGAAAACTACGGTTGTTACCGAAAGAATTAAATATTTGATTCTTGGAAAACATGCAAAACCCTCTGAAATTTTGGCCCTTACTTTTACAGAAAAAGCGGCCCGCGAGATGGAGGAGCGGGTAGATATAGGACTTCCTTACGGTTACACCCAGATGTGGATAATGACATTTCACTCTTTTTGCGACAGGGTTTTACGGCGTGAGGCGCTTCACATAGGACTTGACCCGCGATACAAATTGATGACGGAGGCCGAAAGCATTCAGCTTTTAAGAAAAAATCTTTTTAAACTGAACCTGGATTATTTCAGACCTTTGGGGAACCCGACAAAATTTATAAGTGGAATGCTGCAACATTTTAGCCGTCTTCAAGATGAAGATGTATTGCCCGGCCAATATCTTGATTGGGTAAATTCCAAGATCCAAGGTTCAAATTCCAAACAGACAGAGGAGTTAGAATTGGAAAACTCCAAATTTAAGGAACTTGCATCAGTTTACAAACAGTACGATGAATTAAAGGTGAAAGAAAGCGTACTGGATTTTGGTGATCTGATCACCAAAACTCTCAAACTTTTCAGGGATAGACCAAATATTCTCGCCGAATATCAGAAACAATTCAAATATGTTTTGGTAGATGAATTTCAGGATACCAACTTTGCTCAAAACGAGTTGGTAAAACTCCTTGCGGGGAAAGGAGGCAACATAACCGTAGTTGGAGATGATGACCAATGCCTTCTGCCTAATGCAAAAATTTCAACACCCGGTGGAGTCAGGAAGATTAAGGATATTAAAGTCGGTGAAGACGTTTTAACTGCCGTCGGGAAAGGCCACACCTCTGTGTCTAAGGTCACAAACATTTTTAAGCAGAAGAAAGAAAGGACTTTATTAACTTTTGAAACAGAGAAAGGGACAAAACTGACGGTAACAAATAATCATAAAATGTTTTGTTTTGTACCCGCGCATCAGAGCTCTAAGGAATGGCATTTCGTGTATTTGATGAAACATCCCAAATTTGGTTGGAGGGTTGGTGTGACAAATAATCTGCCGCAGAGATTAAGACTCGAAAGACACGCCGATTATATTATTGGAATAGGCTCATACAAAACAAATGAGGAAGCGCGTTTTTGGGAATCTTTTTATTCCGTAAAATATGGTATTCCCACTGTTCCTTTTACATCACGCCCCGGCCAAGCAATTACCGGAAATTATTTAAACAGATTATTTAGAGAAATCGACACATCTAAAAATATTTTGAACTTGGCCAAGGATCTGGATATAGAGATCGACTCACCGCAATTTATGCTGAATGGCGTCATAAGGGGAGAAACTAATAGATTAAAAATCAATTTTGAAATGTGCGCAAGAAATTATAGAAGTAAAACGAGTAAGAAGGGTTTTCTCTATAATCCCACGGTTCTGCATCTGGTAAGTCTGGAAACGTCGGATAACGAAATAATTAAAATTCTGGAAAGTAACAAATATAGTTTAGAAACTTCGAAATCCGGAAAACGAATTAGAAAAAATTTTTCGAAAATCAACGAGGCCTGGACTTTTGCAACGGATCTGCAAAAGTTGACAGGAGGGGTAGTTGATAAGAAATTCAAAGTTGGCAGATTCAACTATCAACATTTACCTTCAAGGATAGTCCCTTCAAGCCACATTTTTCCCGGAATGTATTTGCCGGTTTTGAAAGGCAGAGAAATTGTCTATGAAAAGGTAATAATGAGAAGTGAACAAGAAAAGGAAGTGGAAACTTATGATTTGGAGATAGAAAAAACTCATAATTTTATTGCGGACGGGGTAGTTGTTCACAATTCAATCTATAGATTCAGGGGAGCCGCAGTAAGCAACATAATCCAATTTAGAAGTGCCTATCCGAAAGCCAAGATTGTTGTTCTGACGAAGAATTATAGAAGTACACAAGAAATACTTGACCGGAGTCACGAACTTGTGAAGTATAACAACCCCGATCGCTTAGAGGTGATTGAGAAAATTGATAAAAGATTAAAATCACAGGTTGCAAAAGACGGTGTCGGGATAAAATTCATCCACGCGGACAGGGTGGAAAATGAAGCAGACCTCATTGCTAAGGAAATTTCAAAATTGAACGATGAAGAAAAGTACAAATGGGGTAATTTTGCAATTTTGGTTCGTGCCAACAATCACTCCGACTCTATTGTGAGAGCACTTTCCCGAAACGGTATTCCGTATCAGTTTTTAGGACCCGGCAGACTTTTTAAACAACCCGAAATTGTGGACTTGATATCCTATCTTAAAGTTCTTGACAATTTTGAAGACTCCGTGGCTTTTTACAAAGTTATTTCAAACGATTACTTTGATATTGCCCCGCGAGACATTGCCGCGATCGGCAATTATGCCAAAAAATACAATTTAAGTTTATTTGAGGCCTCGGAAAAGGTGGAAGAGATTTTTGTTGCGGATGGAACTAAGGAAAAAGTTAAAAAACTTTTGGGGATTATAAAAAAACACCTGGGTTTTATTAAAAGAGAAACTGCCGGACAAATTCTTTATTATTATCTTGAAGATACAGGACTTATCCAAAAACTTTTATCACCAGGTTCAATTGAGTCTGAAAATAAGGCAAAAAATATTTCAAAGTTTTTCGATAAACTTAAAACTTATGAGGTTGATAATGATGATGCCACCGTTCCTGCAGTGGTTGATTGGTTGAATCTTTCGATGGAACTGGGAGAAAGTCCACTGGCTGCGAATGAGGACTGGACTGAAATCAATGCCGTTAATATTTTAACCGTTCACTCTGCCAAGGGATTGGAATTTCCGGTGGTCTTTCTTGTTAATCTTGTTTCTCAAAGATTTCCAACAATTGAGCGCCGAGAGCAAATTCCGATTCCTGAGGACCTTATCAAAGAAGTTCTGCCGGTAGGGGACTTTCATTTAGAAGAGGAGCGCCGCCTTTTCTATGTAGGAATGACCAGAGCCAAGGAAAGGCTTTATTTAACCGCAGCCGATTATTACGGCGAAGGGAAACGGGAGAAAAAACTTTCACCATTTATTTTCGAAGCATTAGGTGAGGAATCGGCATCTGCAGAAGTTTCAATTCCAAAGGTTGATCAGTTGTCGTTTTTAGATTACAAACCAGTTGATCAGTTAATCAGTTTACCGGTTGACCAGTTGCATGTTGATTACCTAAGCTATTCCCAGATAGAAACTTTTAATATTTGCCCTTTACATTACAAACTCAAATACATCTTAAAAATTCCGACACCGCCTGCGGCCTCAACCAGTTTCGGAACGACGATACATACAACGCTTAAAAACTTCTATGAGGAAGTAATTTCCGGGACAAAACCAAGCGAAAAATTAATGTTTGAACTTCTCGAGCGAAACTGGATAAAAGAAGGGTACAAAAGTAAAAAGCAAGAATCCCAATATAAAGAAAAAGGAAGGTCTTACTTAAGCGGATTTTTGAAAAAAGGGTTTGATCCGAAAAATTTGCCGATTGCTTTAGAGCAGTCCTTTACCGTGCCGCTTGGTGACACTGTTCCGCTCAGGATCGGGGGGAGAATCGATAGAGTGGATGATCTTGGGAGTGGTACTATTGAAATCATCGATTATAAAACCAGCGAAAAAATTATGACCCAAAAGGAAGCGGATAAAGATTTACAGCTTTGTTTTTATGCACTGGCTGCCAGTAAAATCCCGACGGAACCTTTTGGGAAAACACCTGAAAAAATTAAGCTTTCTTTATATTTCCTGAGTGAACAAAAGAAAGTTTCTTCAACGAGAACCGCAAAGCAGTTGGAAAATGCCGCAGCCGAAATAGAAAAAGTAAGGGGCGAGATAGAGAAGTCAGACTTCAAATGTTCAAATCATTTATTTTGCCAGACAGGGTGTGAATATTCGCTATTTTGTAAATCCGAAAGCTAAATACTTCATTACTATATAGTAATGAAGCTGGGTTACTTGAGTGCGATTATTAGAAGTCCGTCTTTTTTAATATCGCTTTGGCTCCAAAATTTTTGTTCTTTGGTATTTAGGACGTAAGTAATTGCTTTTTTGATCCTCCTGCCGGTGTATTTTTTGAGTTTTGGATCATATTCTTCGAGAATCAAAACATCTCCGGGTTTACATTCAAAATTGGCCAACCTTGCATCAAAAGTCTTCTCTCCGTTTAAGACCTTCTCAAAAGCCTCTGTCCAGGTTTTCTTTTTAATGATCATCTTTCATCCTATTTTTTATGCTTGTAAAAAGCGCCCAGGTGTCAAGGGTACCAACGCCATATTTGGTTGCTTCTCCTTGATTTGAACTACCGGCCGTTACCCCGACTTGTTGTTGATAGCTCCAATCCAGGTATGTTGCCAGATCTTCTAAATCTTTATTTGTAGGGAGTCTTCCTTTTATGCTTTGATAAACCATATTTCCGGCATTCATCAAAACTTTCTTGATATGTTCAACTTCATTTCTTTCTATCTGTAAAAAACCTCGGACAGAGTCCCTTTTTCGAAACTCATCAAAGTACTTAGTTTCGTCTTCGCTTATTCTCTTGGCCAGGTTGGTTAGATTAGGTGAGAGCGGCATAAGAAGTTTTCCCTTCTCGTCTCTCCTAAGTAGGGGTAGCTCAAATATATCTACTACTGACTCTTGGTTCTCAATTGTTTTGTCTGCCATGTGTTGGGTAATTGGATTTTAGTATAGCACCCAGGATAGGTAACTTCATAGCCGCCAAAAGAACGCTTAAAGTGAGTGAACCCAAGCCAGGATTTATTGGGGAAGCGGGGATCATAAATTCCTTCGAAGTCAAAGATCTTACAACCATTCTTTTTAGCCCATAGTATTCCTCTCCAGAGGAGAGAATACTGGGAGAGGGTAGAGCGACCTTCCTTATTTGTGAACGCTTGCCAATAGTACGTGATATAGTTTGATTCTTCGTGTGAAGAAGTCGTGAAAAGCGCTCCTCCTATAATTCTGCCAGAAATATTGTGCGACGCAAGGAAAAGGGAATTCCTTTGTGGAAAACTTTCTCTTAATTTAATTAGCTGTTCCAATCTCGGTACGAAACGCGTCAATTTAACAGAATTTTTCCACCCCCTTCGAAATATTTTGATTTCATCGGGAGTTGAATATTCTTTTATGTAAACACCCTCCCCCCTTTTTATCGCCTGTCTCGCGTCTTTTTTGAAATTGCGGAGTATTTGTTCCCTGGTTTGGGTCAGATCGATTTGAAGCGTTTTTGACGGCAAATACGTGGATTTTAATAATTTAAATCCACTCGAAGCTAAATATTTTGCATCCGTCTCGGTTTTTGGCTCAACAATTATTTGAAAAACTCCGTGTTTTCGACATAACTTTCTTATAGTTTCCATTCTGATTTCAGCGGGTCTTTGGATTTTTAAAATAGAGCCGATCGGGGGAACTTTTTTTATGAAGTAGTTTATTTCTGCAGTTCTTTCGACGGTCCAGCCAAGACTTCTAAGATATTTAGCATAAGCTTTGCTCTGGCGGATATCGATCATCTTTAAAATCTATGTCTTGTTAAGCCGATTTTTGCTGAAGCCTTAAGGATTTTCCAACGGATTTTTTCGGCCATTTTGTATATTTTGTAAATAGGCTTGTTTATTACCAAATCCCACGTCCCCAGAAATTCAATAATTGAC